>NZ_JAROCG010000002.1:600000-816217 GCF_030433645.1 Arthrobacter burdickii | reverse complement strand
TCCGGAACAAGCGAAGCCGGCACCCTCCCGGAGGAGGATGCCGGCTTCGGCCACGGCGTCGAGCGGAACCGGGGTCCGTCAGGCGACGTCGACCATCGCGAGATTCCGCTTGCCCCGGCGGATCAGGAGGTAGCGGCCGTGCAGGAGATCCGCTTCGGCGACGGCGTGGTCCGTGTCGGAGATCTTCGCATTGTTGACGTAGGCTCCCCCCTCGGCGACGGTCCGCCGGGCAGCCGAGTTGCTCGGCGACAGTCCCGACGCGACCAGGAGATCCACGATTCCCAGCCCGTCCCGGGGAACGGAGACCGACTCGAGTTCCGCCGTCGCCGCCTGCAGGGTCGCGAGGTCGAGGGCGTGGAGTTCGCCCTGTCCGAACAGGGCAGCGGACGCGGCGATGACCTTCTCGGTCGCCTCCACCCCGTGCACCAGAGACGTGACATCGAAGGCGAGGGCGCGCTGCGCCGCCCGCTCATACGGGCGCTCCACCGTCGCCCTGTCAAGCTCCTCGATCTCGGCCCGGGTGCGGAAGGTGAAGATGCGCAGGCGCTGGGCGACATCGGCGTCGGAGGTGTTCAGCCAGAACTGGAACATGGCGTACGGGCTCGTCATGGCGGCGTCGAGCCAGATCGCGTTGCCCTCGCTCTTGCCGAACTTCGTGCCGTCCGAGTTGGTGATCAGCGGCGTGCCGATCGCGTGGACCCCTGCCCCCTCCACCTTGCGGACGAGGTCGGTACCGCTGGTCAGGTTGCCCCACTGGTCGGAGCCACCGGTCTGGAGGACGCAGCCGTAGTCGCGGAACAGCTGCAGGTAGTCCATGCCCTGCAGGATCTGGTAGCTGAACTCCGTGTAGCTGATGCCCTCGTCGGAGTTCAGGCGCTTGGCGACCGTTTCCTTCTTGATCATCGTGCCCACGCGGAAGTACTTGCCGACGTCGCGCAGGAAGTCGATGACGCTCATCGGCCCGGTCCAGTCGAGGTTGTTGACCATCCGGGCTGCACTGTCGCCCTCGAAGTCCAGGAACTTCTGCACCTGGCCTTGGAGGTAGCCGACCCACTCGGCGACGGTCTCCTTCGTGTTCATGGTGCGCTCCGCCGTCGGCCGCGGATCGCCTACGAGGCCGGTGGATCCGCCCACGAGTCCGAGGGGGCGGTGCCCGGCGAGCTGCAGCCGGCGCATCGTCAGGAGCTGGACGAGGTTCCCGAGGTGGAGGCTCGGGGCCGTGGGGTCGAACCCGCAGTAGAACGTAATCGACGGGCCGGCGAGCAGCTCCTTGAGTTCGCCCTCGTCGGTGGAGACATAGACCAGCCCACGCCAGACGAGCTCATCGTAGACGTTCCCGAAGGACGGATCGTTGCGCTGGCCGGCGAGGCCACTGACGGGGGTTTCTGTTTGCTGTGCCACCCCACCAAATTATCAGCCGGCAATACCCGCAGGAATTCGGCCGGTCGAGATGACGCGGAGGCGCTGGGTGGGACGCGTCATCGCGACGTACAGGTCGCCGACCCGGGCCGTCGCGGAATCGAGCATCTCCTGCGGTTCGAGGATCACCACGCCGTCGAACTCCAGGCCCTTCGACTCGCGCGGCGCGATCACCACGATGTCCTGCCCGGGCCCGCCCGCGCCGGAACCGACGCGGGCGCCGTATTCCGGGGACAGCGAGGCGCGTACCTCGGGCAACAGGTGGTCGGGTGCGATGACGGCGAGCAGCCCGCCGTCGATCGCCGCCAGTTCCTCGGGCATCGCGCGTACGAGGGACGGGACGAGCTCACGCACGGTGTCGAGCACGGGAGCGTATCTGCCCTCCCGGACGGCCTTCGGAGCCGACACGACGAGCCCTGCCGCATTGGCCATCCGCACTGCCGCTTCCGCGATCTGCGAGGGCGTGCGGTAGTTGACGGTCAGTTCCTCGAGCTGCCACCGGTCCCCCACGAAGGGTTCGAGCGCCTGCTGCCAGGACCGGGAACCCGCCGCCGAGCTCGTCTGCGCGATGTCGCCGACGATGGTGAAGGACTTGAGCGGACAGCGCCGCATGAGCAGGCGCCACTGCATCGGGGAGAGCTCCTGCGCCTCGTCCACCACGATGTGCCCGTAGGCCCAGGTGCGGTCGCCGGAGGCCCGGTCCGCGGCGGACAGCCGCGCCGAGGACACGGCGTTGTGCTGCGCGAGGTCCTCGGCCGTGAGCACGCCGTTCACCCCGGAGTCCTCGAGCGACGCGTTGACGTTCTCGAGGGCCCGCTCAGCGTTCGCGAGGTCGCGTTTCTGCTCCTGCTCGCGGGCCGCGCTGTCGCGGCCCGCCGACACGTCGAGGTCGCCGAGGAGTTCGGCCGCCTCGTCGAGCAGTGGCACGTCGGCCTCGGTCCACGGGGCGTCCGCCGGCCTGGTCAGGGCGGCAACTTCCCGGTCGCTTAGGCCAGGGGCTGCGGCGCGCAGCAGTTCGGGGCGCGCGAACAGCTCCGACACGAGCTTCTGCGGGGTCAGCGGCATCCACGCGAGGTTCAGGGCGATGCGCACATCGCGGGCACTGCGGACGTCCTCCGCGAGGTAGGAGCGATCCGCGTTGTTCCCGCCACCCGACGATTCCTCGAGCTTGTCCAGCAGCTGCTCGGTGAGTTCCCGCAGGAGGATCTTGACGAACGTGACGCGCGCCTCGTTGTGGGGCTTCCCGGTAGCGCGGGCTCGTTCCCGCGCCCGCGAGACCTGCCGGGGCGTGAGCGTCAGCATGGTGCCCTCGACGTTCAGGCGCTTGTTCTCGGTCGGCACACGCTCCCGGTTGGCGACGGCATTCCTGATGACTTGCGCCATCTCGAGCCGGCCCTTGATGGCGGCGGCTTCCTCGCTCGCCTCCTGCACCGTGGGTACGCCGGGCATGAGGGTGCCGATGCCGGCCATGACCACGCCGGTCTCACCCAGGGACGGCAGCACGCGCTCGATGTACTTCATGAAGGCGTCGGTGGGCCCGACCAGCAGCACGCCGGCGGACTTCAGCCGTTCGCGGTGCGTATAGAGGAGGTATGCGGCACGGTGCAGTGCCACGGCCGTCTTGCCGGTACCGGGTCCGCCCTGGACGACGGTGACGCCGGGGAGCGGTGCCCGGATGATGCGGTCCTGCTCCGCCTGGATGGTGCCCACGATGTCCGACATCTGCCCCGTGCGCCGCGAGTTGAGGGCTGCGAGCAGGGCGCCTTCGCCCTGAAGGGAGTCGTCGTCGCCCAGGAGGTCCGCGTCGAGGACGTCATCCTCGATCGCGACGACGTCGCGCCGCGAGAGGATCAGGTGGCGACGGCGGCGGACACCCATGCGATCGAAGGCCGTGGCCTGGTAGAAGGTACCCGCCTCCGGAGCGCGCCAGTCCACCATCAGCTGGCGTAGCTCGTCGTCGGAGAGGCCGATCCGGCCGATGTACCGCTTGTCGCCGCTGTCGAGGTCCAGCCGCCCGAACACCAGCCGGTCGTCGACGGCGTTCAGCTGCGCGAGCCGGTCCTCGTACATCGTCGCGAAAGCATCCCGCTCCGAGCGGTTCTGGTGGGATCCGGCCGCCTGCGTACGTCGGACGTCGGCGAGCTGCTGGACCTTCTCGGCACGGAGTTCATCGAGCCGGCGGTACAGGCCGTCGACGTAGTCGCGCTCGTAGTCCAGCTCTGCTTTGGCCTGGGCCGTCTCGTGCATCGGACACTTCCTTCCAGAAAGGCGGACCGTCAATTCTAGCGCGGCGGACGCTACACGGTTTCCAGCGCGGCGACGTGGCGTCCGGCCAGGCTCGCCCTTCCGCCCAGGTCCCCGAGCTCGAGGACCACGCCACACCCTGCGACGACGGCCCCTGCCCTTTCGAGCAACGCACATGCCGCGACGAGTGTTCCGCCCGTCGCGAGGACGTCGTCGAGCACCAGGACACGGGCACCGGCGGGCAGATCGGACTGGTGGATCTCCAGGGATGCCTGCCCGTATTCGAGGTCGTAGGACTCCCGCAAGACCGCACGCGGCAGCTTCCCCGCTTTCCGCACCGTGACCACGCCGGTACCGGTCGCATAGGCGACGGCGGCGGCCAGGAGGAACCCGCGGGCCTCGACCCCGGCCACGGCATCGAAGGAACCCGCGAAGGGCGCCGCCACCGCGTCGACGACGGTCCGGAAAGCAGAGGCGTCGGAGAACACGGGAGTGAGGTCGCGGAACATGATGCCGGGAGAGGGGAAGTCGGGAACGACGGCGCACAGGCGGTCGATCGCCTCCCTCGCCGCGATCGCGAGTTCCGGTGTAGCTGCTCCTGCGGCCGGGGTGCTCCCCGCGTCCGCTCCGCTCGTTGTCACGGATCCACCTTACGGGCTGCGGGCTGCTTGCCGGGACGGTAGCGGGACACCGACGGGTCGCCCGGCAGCCAGAAGCGCCACGGATACTCCGCCGTACCGGCGAGGCCGCTCACACCGACCCGGGGCCCCCGTCCGACCTGCACAGGGGGCTCATCCGGAAGGATCAGCCGGAAGGGCGGGGCGAGGACGTCGGCACCGTCGAAGCGGCGGTCGAGCCCGAGCGCCTGCGCGAGGCGCGCGGGCCCTCGGGCGAGATCCAGGTCCGACGCGGGATGGGATCGGCGTTTCCGCGCTTGATCGACGCCCGCCACGATCTCGCCCGCGCGCAGGAGCACACCCGTGGCCCACCCTTCCGTCCCGCAGACCACGTTGGCGCAGTAGTGCATGCCATAGGTGAAGTAGACGTAGAGGTGGCCGGCCGGCCCGAACATGGTCGCGTTCCGTGCCGTCTTCCCGCGGAACGCGTGGGAGCCGGGATCATCGGGGCCGAGGTAGGCCTCCACCTCGGAGATGCGCACGGTGACCTCGCCGTCGTCGTCCCGGTGTGTCAGGTGTGCGCCGAGGAGCCAGGGGGCGACGTCGAGTGCGCTGCCGCCCAGTCTCTGGCGCAGGTCCCCGCCCGCTCCGCTCTGCTCGTTCACCCGTCGACCGTAGCAAAGGCGGCGCGGGCCCCTCGTGTAGCCGTGTCCGAATCCCGCTAGTTGCTTCCGGTGGCGGGTGACAGGATGGCGGCATGGACTTCTGGCAGCAGTACCGGGCGATCGACGCACGCGACGTGCGCTTCGACGGACAGTTCGTGACCGCTGTCTCCAGCACCGGCATCTACTGCCGCCCCTCGTGCCCCGCGCGGACGCCCAAACCGGCGAATGTCACGTTCTACCGCACCTCGGCTGCGGCACACGAGGCGGGCTACCGTGCCTGCAAGCGGTGCCTGCCCGAAGCCGTTCCCGGGGATCCGGAATGGAACCTCCGCAGTGACGCAGCGGCACGGGCGATGCGCCTCATCACCGACGGCGAGGTGGACCGGACGGGCGTGCCGGGCCTCGCTGCCCGACTTGGGTACTCCCCCAGGCACCTGAACCGCATCCTGAAGGACGAGCTCGGTGCCGGTGCGCTGGCGCTGGCCCGCGCACACCGCGCCCAGACGGCCCGCGCCCTGCTCACGGGATCGCCGCTGCGATTCGCCGACGTCGCGTTCGCGGCGGGGTTCGGCAGCATCCGGCAGTTCAACGAGACCGTCCAGCAGGTCTTCGACCTCACGCCGCGGCAGCTGCGGGAAGCATCGCGGCAGCAGCTGCAGGCAGCAGCCGGCACTCCTGCACACTCCGGCGCGCTCCGGATCTCACTGGAGCTGCCCACGCGGCTGCCGTATGACAACGGCATCTTCCGCTTCCTCGCCGCCCGCGCCGTCGACGGCCTCGAACACGCGACCGGGTCCAGCTACGAGCGGCTCCTCCGCCTGCCGGGGGGCCTTGCCTGGTTCCGGGCGGGCGCCGTCGAGGCGCGCGGCAACGGGCGGGCAGCACTGCCGGTGACCGTGTCGGTCGCCGGGCTGGGCGATGTGCCGGCGATCCTGAGCCGCATCCGGCGACTGTTCGACCTCGATGCCGATCCGGTGGCGATCGATGCAGCCCTGTCGCGCAACCCGTACTTCTCGGACCTCGCGGCCGCAGTGCCGGGCATACGCCTTCCCGGGGTGCTCGATCCCCACGAGGCGCTGATCCGCGCGATCGTCGGCCAGCAGGTGACTGTCGCGGCGGCGACGGGTGCCCTCTCCCGCCTCGCCGCTGCGGGTCCGCCGGTCGACGCCGGAGACGTAGGAGCCGCGGGGCTCGACAGGGTGTTCCCTGCGGCAGCCGAGCTCGCGGAAGCACCCGAGCCGCTCCTCCGGGGCCCCCGCCGACGCAATGACGCCCTGCGCTCGGCAGCACGCCGGCTCGCCTCCGCCGCCTTCGAGTTCGGCGTCGGTTCCGATCCTGCAGCCCTGCGCGCCGACCTGCTCCAGCTCGACGGTGTGGGACCGTGGACAGCGGACTACGTGGTCATGCGCGTCCTCGGACATCCGGACATCCACCTGCCGGCCGACGCCGCCGTCCGCACCGGGTGGTCCCGCCTCATCTCCCGGAACTCCCCCGGGCAGGCCGCGCACCCCGAGCACGGCCCGCGCGCGGCTGGGCACGGGGCCAGGGACGCTCCGTCCGGTCCTCCCCTCGACGACGCCATGGGCGAGGTCCGGCCCTGGCGGTCGTACGCGACGCTGCATCTCTGGGCGGCGGCCATCGCGCTCCCCGCACGGCGGGCGGCCCCCGACGGCGCCGCGCGACCATGAACCCACCGCGCCCGATCTCACCCCGATCCGAACCCACCCGACCTGAAGTCACGTAGCCTGTTCCCACCCATCGAACGGATATCCCAGCCATGACCACGACGCTCGCCGCACCGGCACTCCTGCGCGGCGCGACCACCACCACCGTCGAAACGCCCGACGGCCCCTTCACGATCATCGAGGCGGAGGGCACGGTGCTGTCCTCGGGATGGACGGACCTCGCGTCGGAGCTGACCGGGCAGATCCACCCGACCATCAGGGCGGCGAGCTTCGATCCCGCGGCGTCCGCCGTGCAGCCCATCCTCGAGGCGGTGGCGCGCTACTACGACGGCGACTTCGAGGCGATCGCCTCGGTGCGGGTCCGGCAGGCGTCCGGGCCGTTCCGCACCCACGCCTGGAACGTGCTGCGCACCGTGCAGCCAGGGGCGCCCCTCACCTACCTCGAGTACGCGGAGCGCGCGGGCAGCCCCAGCGCCGTCCGCGCCGCCGCCGGAGCGTGCGCCAAGAACGCGGCGGCCCTCTTCGTGCCCTGCCACCGCGTCATTCGGACGGACGGGACCCTCGGCGGTTTCCGGTGGGGGCTCCCGGTCAAGCAGCGCCTGCTCGACCGGGAGGCGGGGCGCCCGACTGCCTTCTGAGCAGGCGAGTCCAGGCAGGCATCGGATCGGTGCCCGCCGGGGCCGCGCGCGTGCCGCCGGCCTGGTACTCCCGCCGCGTCCCGGTCAACCGATCTCCGCCAGGGCGACGGGTATCAGGCCGCCACCAGTCGCTGGCGGGACGCCATGTCGCGGTAGAGATCGCTCTCCTCCAGCAGCTGTTCGTGCGTCCCGACGGCGGTGACCCTGCCCTGATCCAGGACGACGATCTGGTCGAAGTCCGCCACGGTCGACAGGCGGTGCGCGACGACGACGACGGTGCGGTCGCGTGAGGCCTCCCCCAGTGTCTGCTGCAGCAGCTGCTCGGTCCGCGAGTCGACGGCAGACGTCGGCTCGTCCATCAGCAGCACGGGGCGGTCGGCTAGGATCACGCGCGCCCAGGCGAGGCGCTGGCGCTGCCCGCCGGAGAGCCTGACGCCGTCCTCCCCCAGGTTGAGGTCCAGTCCGTCGTCCGTGCGGTCCCCGAGGGCATCGAGCCCGACGGCCGCGAGCACGCGTCGGAGCTGGTCGTCCGTCGCCGCCGGGGCGGCGAGGCGCAGGTTGTCCGCCAGCGTCCCGCTGAGGACCGGTGCCTCCTGTTCCACGAGGCCGATGCGTGAGCGGAGCTCCGTCCGGGGAATCTGCGGCAGCGCCGTGCCGTCATAGGTGATGCTGCCGTCCGTCGGCTCGTAGAACCGTTCGAGCAGGGCCAGCACGGTCGACTTCCCCGCGCCGGACGGCCCGACGAGCGCCGTCCTGCTGCCTGCAGGGACGCTGAAGCTGACGCCGTCGAGGACGAGCCGGCCGGACTCGGTGGACGAAGGCTCGACGGACGAAGGCTCCGTCTCCGGGGAAACCCGGGTGTGCAGTACCCCCGGGGACCCCAGCGGGGCTCGCCGGTCCTGCCCTGCGTGCAGTGCCCCGGATCCGGAGGCAGGAGTCGCTTGGGTCCCGTCGGGGCCTCCGTCGTCGTACCGGAAGCTGACGTCCCGGAGCTCGATAGCGCCGGCGGATCTGCCGGCGGACCTGCCGGCAAGTCTGCCGGCGCCCTGCGCCGAGCCGAACGCGGCATCCGGCTGTGCGGGTACCGGCTGGATCCGGACGGGCCGGTCCTCGTCGGCGCGTTCCGGCTCGAGCCGGGCGATCTCCTGGATGCGGTCGAGCGCCGCGAGTCCCGACTGGATCTGCACGAAGGCGCTCATGGCCGACCCGATGGGCATCACGAGGAGGAACAGGTAGAGGATGAAGGCGATGAGGTCCCCGAGCAGCAACTCGCCGGCGGCGACGCGGATCCCCCCGACCGCCAGCACCACGATGAAGGCGCCCTGGATGCAGATGGACATGATCGGCTGGACCGCCGCCTGGAGGCGGGCCATCGCGATGCCTGCGCGGAAGGCCCGCGTCGCTTCGCCATCGATGACAGCGGCCTCGCGCTCTTCCGCGACGGAGGCCTTGATGGTGCGGATGCCCGAGAGCCCGCGCTCCACGGCTGCCGTCATGGACCCGACCGCGTCCTGGACGTCGCGGCTGCGCCGGCGGATGAGGCGGCCGAGGAACAGGACGCCGGCTGCTCCGAGGAGGACGGCGCACAGCGTGATCCCGAACAGCAGCGGGTCGATCAGCACCATGAGGACGACGGCCGCGCAGAACATCAGGATGGAGGACACGATCTCGAAGAGGCCCGACGTGATGACGCTGCGCATGAGCGTGGTGTCGGAGCCCACCCGTGACATGAGATCGCCCACGCGCCTCCGGTCGAACTCCCTGACGGGCAGCGCCAGCAGCTGCCCGACGAGCGAGCGGCGCACGCCGAGGACCACCGACTCCGCCGTCCGCTGGAGGAGATAGGACTGTGCCGCCCCGAAGACGGCCCCGCCGAGCGTGATCGCGATGAGGAACCAGACGAACACCGTGGCCGGCCGGCTCGCCGAGACGGCGTTGACGAGCTGCTGGACCATCAGCGGCTGGGCGATCGACAGGCCGGTCGAGACGAGCGAGACGACGGCGACCAGGGCGAGCACGCGGACGTGCCCCCTCAGGTAGGGGAAGAACTCCCGCAGGGTGGCACGCTGGAGGGCAGGCTGCATGCTCACACAGTGCGCCGGGCACCACCGGGTGTCAAAGCACTTCGCGGCGGGCGTAGCGGGAACGGCGGGACGGTGTTCTGGGACCGCGGTGCGGCGCGAATCCTTCGGGGGACCGCACCGCACCCTTCCGCGTCAGGCGGTCGCGTAGCCTTCGACGGCGTCGAGCTCCGCACGCAGTGCCGCGAGCTGGCGGCGGACGGCGGCCGGAGCGGTGCCGCCCTGCGCGTCCCGGCTGGCCAGCGATCCTTCGACCGTGAGGACCTCACGCACCGCGGGGGTCAGGTGCGCGGAGATGCCGGCGAACTCGTCGTCCGTCAGGTCCCACAGTTCCACGTCCCGCTGCTCGGCGACGCGGACGGCCGCACCCGACAGCTCGTGGGCCTCCCGGAACGGGACGCCCTGGCGCACGAGCCACTCGGCGATGTCGGTCGCCAGGGCGAACCCCTGGGGAGCGAGCGCGGCCATGCGCCCGGTGTTGAAGACGAGTGTCGAGATCATGCCCGACACCGCGGGCAACAGGACCTCGAGCGTATCGACGGCGTCGAACACGGGCTCCTTGTCCTCCTGCAGGTCGCGGTTGTACGCCAGGGGAAGGCCCTTGAGCGTCGCCAGCAATCCGGTCAGGTCGCCGATCAGCCGGCCGGCCTTGCCGCGCGCGAGTTCGGCGACGTCGGGGTTCTTCTTCTGCGGCATGATCGAGGAGCCGGTGGAGAAGGCGTCGTCGAGCGTGACGAAGGAGAATTCCTTGGTGGCCCAGAGAATGATCTCCTCGCTGATTCGCGAGAGGTCGACGCCGATCATCGCCGTCACCCACGCGAACTCCGCGTACACGTCCCGCGAGGCGGTGCCGTCGATCGAGTTGTGCGTCGCCGAAAAGAAGCCGAGGTCGGAGGCCACCGCTTCCGGATCGAGGCCCAGGGAGGACCCCGCCAAGGCCCCGGACCCGTAGGGCGACACGCCTGCGCGATGGTCCCAGTCGGAGAGCCGCTGCACGTCGCGCAGGAGGGCCCACGCGTGCGCCAGCAGGTGGTGGCTCAGCAGGACCGGCTGGGCGTGCTGGAGGTGCGTGCGGCCGGGCATCGGCGCCTCGAGGTGCGCCTCCGCCTGGTCGACGAGGGCGGTGATCGTGGCGAGGACGCCGCGGGCGATGATCCGGGCGTGGTCCCGCAGGTACATGCGGCCCAGCGTCGCCACCTGGTCGTTGCGCGACCGGCCGGCGCGGAGCTTGCCGCCGAGGGCGGGCCCCGCACGCTCGATGAGGCCGCGTTCGAGGGACCCGTGCACGTCCTCGTCGCTCTCGGCCGGCAGGTAGGCCCCCGAGCGGACATCGGCGTCGAGACGGTCGAGCGCATCGATCATCCCGGCGAGTTCGGCATCGTCCAGCAGCCCGGCCCGGTGGAGCACCCGCGCGTGGGCTCGGGAGCCCTCGATGTCGTAGGTGGCCAGCCGCCAGTCGAAATGGGTCGACTTGCTCAGCGCGGCGAGGGCGTCGGCGGGGCCGCCGGCGAACCGGCCGCCCCACAACGATCCCTCGTTCGTCCCCGGGCGCCCCCCACCCTCGCTTCGCTCGGCCGGGGACCCCTGCGCTCGTGGGCCCACCCGTCCTGAGGACATCAGGCGCCCGCCCGCTGGTCCCGGCTCGACGCCACCTTGGAGGACAGGCCGAAGATCTCGATGAAGCCGCGGGCCATCGACTGGTCGAAGGTGTCGCCGGAGTCGTAGGTCGCGAGGTTGAAGTCGTACAGCGCGACGTCGGAGCGGCGGCCGGTGACCGTCGCACGTCCGCCGTGGAGGTCCATGCGGATGTCGCCGGTGACGTACTTCTGCGTGTCGTCGACGAAGGTGTCGAGCGAGCGCTTCAGCGGGGAGAACCACTGGCCGTCGTACACCAGCTCGGTCCAGCGCTGGTCCACGGTCTTCTTGAAGCGGGACTGCTCGCGCTCGATGGTGACGTTCTCGAGTTCGCGGTGTGCGGCGATCAGGGCCATGGCGCCCGGAGCCTCGTAGATCTCGCGGCTCTTGATGCCGACCAGGCGGTCCTCGACGATGTCGATGCGGCCGATGCCCTGGGCGCCCGCGCGGCGGTTGAGTTCCTCGATGGCCTGCAGCGGCGTGACGGCGTTGCCGTCGATCGCGACGGGGATGCCCTCCCTGAAGGAGATGGTGACCTCGTCGGCGGCCGGGGGGAACTCGGGCGACGCGGTGTAGTCGTACACGTCCTTGGTGGGCGCGTTCCAGATGTCCTCGAGGAAGCCGGTCTCGACGGCGCGACCCCAGACGTTCTGGTCGATGGAGAACGGGTTCTTCTTGGTGGTCTCGATCGGCAGGCCCTTCTCCTCCGCGAAGGCGATGGCCTTGTCACGCGTGAGCGCGAGGTCGCGGACGGGCGCGATGCACTTCAGGTCCGGGCCGAGGGTCTGGATGCCGACCTCGAAGCGCACCTGGTCGTTGCCCTTGCCGGTGCAGCCGTGGGAGACGGTGGTGGCACCGAACTGCCGTGCGGCGGCGACGAGGTGCTTGACGATGACGGGACGCGACAGCGCCGAGACGAGCGGGTAGGCGTCCATGTACAGCGCGTTCGCCTTCAGGGCGGGCATGCAGTACTCGGTGGCGAACTCGTCGCGTGCGTCGGCGACATAGGCCTCCACAGCGCCGCAGCCGAGGGCGCGCTGGCGGATGGTTTCGAGCGATTCGCCGCCCTGTCCGACGTCGACGGCCACGGCGATCACCTCGGCCCCGGTGGCTTCGGCGATCCAGCCGATGGCGACGGAGGTGTCGAGTCCGCCTGAGTAGGCGAGGACGATGCGTTCGGTCACGGAATATGCTCCTTCGATTGTCCGGGCGTGTGCCCGTATGTCGTCTGTGGGTGTGTCGTGTGGGTGGTGCTCGGTGGTTGTTCGTCGGCCGGCCCTGCTGCCAGCGTAGCGGCGTAGCGGCCTCAGCCCGGGTCGGCGGGTCCCTGCGGTTCCTGCGCCAGCCCGAGGAACCGTTCGGCGACGGCGGCGCCGCCGTCGACGTCCCGGCTCACGAGCATCACGGTGTCGTCGCCCGCGATGGTACCGAGGATGGACGGCATCACCGAGTGGTCGATGGCCAGGGCGAGGAAGTTCGCGGCTCCCGGCGGTGTGCGCAGGATGACGATGTTCCCGGAGGACTCGGCGGTCACCAGCAGCTCGTTGCAGAGCTTGGCGAGCCGTGCGTCGAGGATCTCCTGGGACACCCCGCTCTGCGCGTGGCGGCCGCCGCCCTCCACGGGCACGGCGTACACGAGCGCTCCGTCGGCTCCCCGGACACGCACGACGCCGAGCTCCACCAGGTCCCGGGACAGCGTGCCCTGGTTCACCTGCACCCCGTCCGCCGCGAGGAGCGCGGCGAGCTCCACCTGGGAGCGCACGGACTGGGCCGTCAGGAGGTCCATGATGCGGGCGTGCCGGGCGGTCTTCGTGGTGGGGCGGGCGGAGTCGCGCTGGACCGTCATGAGGCGCGCTCCAGCCCGGGCGGACCGTCCTGCTGCGCCGACCGCTCGACCAGCCACGCCATGAGCGCCTTCTGCGCGTGCAGCCGGTTCTCCGCCTCGTCCCAGACCAGGGACTGCGGTCCGTCGATGACCTCGGCGGCGATCTCGTAGCCGCGGTAAGCGGGCAGGCAGTGGAGCACGACGGCGTCGGACGCCGCCTGCGCCATGGCGGCGCCATCCACGGCGTACGCGCGGAACAGCTCCTGCCGGGCGGCCTTCTCGTCCTCCTGGCCCATCGACACCCAGGTGTCGGTGGCGACGACGTCGGCGCCTGCGAGCGCGGCTGCGGGATCAGTCGTCACGAGGACGGATCCGCCGGTCTCCGCGGCACGTTCCTCGGCGGCGGCGACGACCGCAGGGTCAGGCAGGTAGCCCTCGGGCCCGGCGATCCGTACGTGCATGCCGGCGGTCACGCCGGCCAGGAGATAGGAGTTGGCCATGTTGTTGGCGCTGTCGCCCAGGTAGGTCAGGGTGAGCCCGGCGAGCGTGCCCTTGTGCTCGCGGATCGTGAGCAGGTCCGCCAGCAGCTGGCAGGGGTGGTAGTCGTCGGAGAGGGCGTTGATGACCGGGACGCTCGACGCCGCGGCCATCTCCTCGAGCCCTGCCTGCTCGTAGGTGCGCCAGACGATGGTCGCGACCATCCGGTCGAGGACCTTCGCGGTGTCGGTGATCGACTCCTTGTGGCCGAGCTGGGAGTCCCCCGCGCCGATGATGAGCGGCACCCCGCCGAGGTCGGCGATGCCCGCTGCGAAGGACACGCGGGTGCGGGTGGAGGTCTTGTCGAAGATCACGGCGACCGTCTTGCGTCCGGCGCCCTCACCGGCGAAGGGGGCACGGGCGTACGGCTTCGCCTTGAGCTCCGCGGCGAGGTCGAGGACCTCCGCCTGCTCGGCCGGCGAGAGGTCCGTGTCGACGAGAAAGTGGCGCGTCATGAGATTGCCTCCCGGGCTGGGGTCTTGGCGGTGGCGAGGATTCCGGGCAGGGCGTCGAGGAAGGTCGCCGCCTGCTCTGTGGTGAGGATGAGCGGCGGTGCGAGGCGGAGGGTCAGCGGGCCCGTCGCGTTGATGATGAACCCTGCGGCGAGGGCGGCCTGGACCGCCGCCGGCGCATACTCGCCGTCGAGGTCGAAGCCGATCAGCAGCCCCTCCCCGCGGACGGCGGTGACGCCCTCGATGGTGGCGAGGCGCGACCGCAGGAAGGCGCCGACCTCGGACACGTGCCGGAGGGCGTCGGACGCTTCGAGGGCATGCAGCGTGGCGAGGCCCGCCGCTGTGGCCACCGGGTTGCCGCCGAAGGTGGTGCCGTGCTGTCCTGCACTGATCAGCGACGACGCGTCCTCGCCGAAGGTGATGAGGGCACCGATCGGGAAACCGCCGCCGAGTCCCTTGGCGAGCGTCATGGCGTCGGGCACGACGCCGTCGACCGCCTGGTGGGCGAACCAGCGGCCGGTCCTGGCGATGCCAGTCTGGACCTCGTCGAGGATGAGGAGTGCGCCGTGCCGGCGCGTCAGCTCCCGTGCGGCCCGCAGGTACTCCGGCGAGAGCGGCCGGACGCCGGCCTCACCCTGGATCGGCTCGATCACCAGGGCTGCCACGGTATCGTCCACGGCGTTCAGGAGTGCCTCGATGTCGTTGAAGGGTATGTGCTCGACGCCGCCCGGGAGCGGTTCGAACGGTTCCCGGTAGGCCTTCTTCGACGTGAGGGCGAGCGCCCCCATCGTCCTCCCGTGGAAGGCGCCGTCGAGCGCGAGGATGCGGGAGCGGCCGGCCGTGCTGTTGCGCCGGGCCAGTTTGACGGCGGCCTCGAGGGCTTCGGTGCCGGAGTTGGTGAAGAACACGCGCGATCCGGCGGGTGCCTGGGACAGCGCAAGCAGTTTCTCGGCGAGCGCCACCTGGGTGGGGCTCGTGAAGAAGTTGGAGATGTGCCCGAGGGTCGCCAGCTGGCTCGAGATGACGGACGTGACGAACGGGTGCGCGTGGCCGAGCGCGTTGACGGCGATGCCGCCGAGGAGGTCGAGGTACTGGTTGCCGTCGGCGTCCCACACGTGGCAGCCCGAGCCGCGGACCAGCACACGCTGCGGGGTCCCGAAGACGCCCATGAGTGCCCCGTTGTAGCGCGAGAGCCAGGCGGCGCCCGAGTCGCCACCGGTGAGGACGTCCACCGTCCCGTCGCTGCCGGTCGCGCTGCCGGTCGCGCTGCCGGTCGCGCTGCCGGTCGGGGTGCCGGTCTCGTTCATGAGTGCGCTCCTGCGGTGTCGTTCGCGGTGTCGTTCGCGGTGCCGGCGTCGTCGGGCACCACCTGGGTGCCGATCCCTGCGGTGGTGAAGGTCTCGAGCAGCATGGAGTGGGCCAGGCGGCCGTCCACGATGTGCGCGCGCTCGACGCCGGACTCGACGGCCTGCAGGCAGGCCGTCATCTTGGGGATCATGCCGGACTCGAGACTCGGCAGGAGTTCGCGGAGCTGCGTCGCCGAGAGGGAGGAGATGAGCGACCCGCGGTCCGGCCATGCGGCGTACAGGCCTTCGACGTCGGTGAGGATGACGAGCTTCGACGCGCCGAGCGCGGCGGCCAGCGCAGCCGCGGCGGAATCGGCATTGACGTTGAGGACCTGCTGCGTCGCCTCGCCGTCGGCGTCGTACTCCGGAGCGACCGTGGAGATCACCGGGATGCGCCCGGCCTGCAGGATGTCGAGGATGGCACCGGGATGGACCGCCGTCACCTCGCCGACAAGTCCGAGGTCCACCTGCTCGCCGCCGACGACGGTACCGGTGCGGATGGCACGCAGCAGCCCGCCGTCCTCGCCGGACAGTCCGACGGCGTAGGGCCCGTGGGAGTTGATGAGGCCGACGAGTTCCCGGCCCACCTGCCCGGTGAGGACCATCCGGACGACGTCCATGGCCTCGGGGGTCGTCACGCGCAGGCCGCCCTTGAACTCCGACTCGATGCCCAGGCGCTCGAGCATCGCGTTAATCTGCGGTCCGCCGCCGTGCACCACGACCGGACGGATGCCCACGTGGTGGAGGAACACGATGTCCTCCGCGAACGCGCGCCGCATCTCGTCGTTCACCATGGCGTTGCCGCCGTACTTGATGACCATCGTCGTGCCCGCGAACCGCTGAATCCAGGGCAGGGCCTCCATCAGGGTGGCGGCCTTGTCCTGCGCCTTCAGCGTCGACGCCGACGGCGATGACGACGACGAGGCAGGAGCCTTGCCGGTCGATACCTCACTCATGGTGTATCCCGTCAGCTCGAGTAGGCGGAGTTCTCGTGCACGTACTCGTGCGTGAGGTCGTTGGTCCAGATGGTCGCGCTCGCAGGTCCGGCCGCGAGGTCGATCTCGACCGTGACGTCGCGCCCGGTGAGGTCCACGAGGTCGCGCGACTCACCGATGCCGCCGTTGCGGCAGATCTGCACGCCGTTCATGGACACGTTCAGCTGGTCCGGCTCGAACGCGGCGTCCGTGGTCCCGACGGCGGCGAGCACGCGTCCCCAGTTGGGGTCGTTGCCGAAGATCGCGGTCTTGAACAGGTTGGACCGGGCGACGGCGCGGCTGACCGTCTCGGCGTCCCGTTCGGAGGCGGCGTTGACGGTCCGGACGGCGATCGTGTGGCTGGCGCCCTCGGCGTCGTGAATGAGCTGCGCGGCGAGGTCGAGGCAGACATCCGTCAGGGCTGCGGTGAACTGCGCCGGGTCGGGGCTCACGCCGGCGGCACCGGAGGCGAGGAGCACGACGGTGTCGTTGGTGGACATGCAGCCGTCCGCGTCGGTGCGGTCGAAGCTGACGCGCGTGGCCTCGCGGAGCGCGGCGTCGAGGGCTGCGGGATCGAGGACGGCGTCCGTGGTCAGGACCACGAGCATCGTGGCGAGGCCGGGCGCCAGCATGCCGGCTCCCTTGGCCATGCCGCCGATCGCGTAGCCCTCGCTCGCGGTGTCGGCGCTCGCGGGATAGCGGGCCTCCTTGGCCACGGTGTCCGTGGTCATGATGGCCTCGGCAGCGGTGGGACCGCCTCCCCTGCCCAGGGAGCCGGCGGCGTCCGTCACCCCGGCGAGGAGCCGGTCCATAGGGAGCTGTTCGCCGATGAGGCCCGTGGAGCACACGAAGACGTCGGTGGCCGAGACGCCGAGGAGCTCCGCCGTGACCTCGGCCGTCCGGTGGGTGTTCTGGAAGCCCTCCGGGCCGGTGCAGGCGTTGGCGCCGCCGGAGTTGAGGACGACGGCGTCGACGCGCCCGTCCGAGACGACCTGGCGGGACCAGAGCACGGGAGCGGCGGCCACGCGGTTGGAGGTGAAGACGGCGGCCGCGGAGTGCAGCGGTCCGTCGTTGGCGACGAGCGCGACGTCGGGCTTTCCGGTGCTCTTGAGGCCGGCGGCGACGCCCGCGGCGCGGAACCCGCCCGGGTAGGTGATACTCACGGTGCGATCCCCTGGATGGTCAGGCCCGCGGTCTCGTCGAGGCCGAGGGCGATGTTCATGGACTGCACGGCTCCGCCGGCGGTCCCCTTGGTGAGGTTGTCGATGACGCTGCTGACGATCACGCGGCCCGCGTGCTCGTCGAAGGCGAGCTGGAGGTTTACGTAGTTCGAGCCCAGCACGGACTTCGTCGAGGGCCACTGGCCCTCGGGGAGGACGCGCACGAAGGGCTCCTGCGCGTACGCGGACTCCCAGGCCTCCCGCAGCCGGGCGTAGCCGACGCCGGGCCGCACCTTCGCGGTGGCGGTGGTGAGGATGCCGCGCGCCATGGGGGCGAGGGTCGGCGTGAAGGACAGAGAGACGCGCTCGCCGGCCGCGAGGCTGAGGCCCTGCTCCATCTCGGGCGTGTGGCGGTGTCCGCCGCCGACGCCGTAGGGGCTCATGCCTCCCATGACTTCGGACCCGATGAGGTTGGGCTTGGCTGCCTTGCCCGCTCCGGAGGTGCCGGACGCGGACACGATGACGACGTCGTCGGGCTCGAGGAGTCCCGCGGCGAAACCGGGGGTGAGCGCGAGGAGCGCGCTGGTGGGGTAGCAGCCGGGGACCGCGATGCGCCGCGCCCCCGCGAGGTCCGCGCGGTGACCCGGGAGCTCCGGAAGACCGTAGGGCCAGGTCCCGGCGTGCGCCGAGCCGTAGAACTTCTCCCAGGCCGCGGGGTCCTGCAGGCGGTGGTCGGCCCCGGCGTCGATCACGAGGGTGTCCGACGACAGCTGCGCGGCGATCTCCGCGCTCGCGCCGTGCGGGAGGGCGAGGAAGACGACGTCGTGTCCGGCGAGCGCCTCGGGCGTGGTCTCCTGCAGCACGCGGTCGGCCAGGGAGTGGAGGTGGGGCTGCAGGTCCCCCAGCAGCGCGCCCGCGTTGCTGTGGGCCGTGATCGCCCCGACCTCGATGTCGGGGTGGTTCGCCAGGAGGCGCAGGAGCTCGCCTCCGGCATAGCCGCTGGCGCCGGATACTGCTGCGGTGAACGTCATTCCCCCAGCGTACAACAAAGATATGCGGAGCTACACATAGTTATGCATCCCCGCGGTCGGGGCCCCGGGAATAGCATGAGGGAACACCATCGAAAGGACCAGCACCATGCCCTCAGCCATCGTCGTCTCCGAACCGGGCGGTCCGGACGTCCTCGCCGTCGCGACCGTCGAGCGTCCCGAGCCGGGGCCGGGCCAGCTCCTGGTGAAGGTGGCGGCGGCCGGCGTCAATTTCATCGAGACCTATCAGCGCAGCGGCGCCTACGCCATGGAGCACCCGTTCACGCCGGGAGCCGAGGCGGCAGGGACGGTGGAGGCGGTGGGCGAGGGTGCCCGCGGTTTCGCTCCGGGCGACCGGGTCGCGTTCGCCGAAGGCCGGGGCACCTACGCCGAGTTCGCCGTGGTCGACGCGGACAAGGCGCTCCCGGTCCCGGAGGGTGTCGACCTCGAGACCGCGGCCGCCCTCCCCCTGCAGGGCATGACCGCCCACTACCTCATCAATTCCACCTTCCCCGTGCAGCCGGACTCCACCGTGCTCGTCCATGCGGGGGCGGGTGGGGTCGGCCTGCTGCTCATCCAGCTGATCAAGGCCAGGGGTGCCCGCGTGTTCACCACCGTGTCCACGCCGGAGAAGGAGGAGCTGGCCCGTGGTGCGGGCGCGGACGAGGTGCTGCCGTACGAGGGATTCGCCGACGCGGTCAGGATCGGGACGGACGGGACGGGCGTGGACGTCGTGTACGACGGCGTCGGCAAGTCGACGTTCGACGAGTCGCTGCGCTCCCTCCGGACCCGCGGCACCCTCGTGCTCTATGGGGCCGCGTCGGGGCCCGTTCCGCCCGTCGACCCGCAGCGGCTCAACAGCGGAGGCTCGCTGTTCCTCACGCGGCCGACGCTCGCGCACTACCTGCTCTCACCCGAGGAGCGGCGCTGGCGGTCCGAGGAGCTCTTCGGGGCGGTCGTCGCCGGCCAGCTCGACGTCCGGATCGGCGCCCGCTACGCCCTCGCCGATGCCGCGCAGGCCCATGAGGACCTCCAGGCGCGGCGGACCACCGGCAAGGTGCTGCTGATCCCCTGACCTGCCCGGCTCCCCCGAGCTGCCCCAACGAGCGAAGGCCCGTCCAATTGGACGGGCCTTCGGTCTTTACCGGCCGGGTCTTTCTCCGGCCGGGTCTTTCTCCGGCCGGGTCTTTTTCCGGCCGGGTCTTCACCGCTGCGGTCAGCGCTGGACGGCGCCGAACCGTTCGGCCGCCAGGGCGACCGCGGCATCGCGTGCCGCGCTCGCCTCGTCCGCGGTGAGGGTGCGGTCCGGGGCGCGGAAGCGCAGGGCGAAGGCCAGCGACTTCCGCCCTTCGCCGATGCCTTGTCCCGTGTACACGTCGAACAGGCTGACGTCCTCGAGGAGCTCCCCTGCGCCCTCGCGGAGCGTCTCGAGCACATCCCCCGCCACCACGCCGGACTCCACGACCAGCGCCACGTCCTGGGTGGCCGGCGGATAGGTGGACAGCGGCCGGGCGACGATCACGTCGGCAGCGGCATCGAACAGGAGGTCCGCGTTGATCTCGAGGGCCACCGTGCGGGCCGGCAGGTCCTGCGCGGCGATCAGCTTCGGGTGGAGCTCACCCGCGTAGCCGAGCACCTCGCCGCTGCGCAGCGAGAACTCCGCGGTGCGTCCCGGGTGGAACGCCTGGTGGCTCCCCTGCCGTACGACGACGTCGACGCCGGTGATCCGCCCCATGAGCTGGACGACGTCGATGGCGTCGGCCCAGTCCCAGGAGCGGGGAACGACGCCGGCCGACGGCGTCGTCTCGTGGCCGGTGAACAGCGCCGCGATGGTCAGCGGCTGGTCGGGGATGCCCGCGTACAGCGCGTCGAGGACCTCGTCGTCGGGCCGGATGCCCAGCGGCGGGATGGACTCCGTCCCCATGGCTGCGCCAGGCAGGAACACCGCACCCGCCTCGAACAGGGCCAGGTCGCGGAAGCCGCGCGAGGAGTTGCGCTTCGCGAGCTCCACGAGGCCGGGGAGGATCGACCGGCGCAGGTAGCCGAGCTCCGCGCTGAGCGGATTCGCGAGCTTGACCGAGGCCGCGGGGGCGCCCTCGTCCGGCGTGCCGAAGACGGCGTTCGCGTGTGCGCTGACGAACGGGTAGGAGAGGACCTCCGTCAGTCCTGCCCCGGCGAGCGCGTTCAGCAGGCGCCGCCGCTGCTGCTGGAGGCGCGTCAGGCCGCGTCCGGGAGGGGCGACGGGCAGGGTCGAGGGGATCGTGTCGTACCCGACGAGCCGGATGATCTCCTCGGAGAGGTCCTCGCGCGTCTCGAGGTCGGTGCGCCAGCTCGGTGCCGTGACGCGGTAGCCGCCGTCGACGGTGTCCACGGTCGCACCGAGGTCGGTAAGGGTTCCGCGGATCTGCTCGTCCGTGAAATCGCGTCCGATCAGGCGGGCCGGGAAATCGGACGCGAGGTCGATGACGCGCGGTGCCGGTGCCTGTCCGACGTCGGTGACGGCGTCGTCGGCGGTGCCGCCGGCGAGGTCGAGGAGGAGTTCGACGGCGCGCTGCGCGGCGACGTCCGCGACGTTCCAGTCCACGCCGCGCTCGAAGCGCTTGGAGGCCTCCGAGGGCAGCCGATGGCGGCGGCGGGAGCGGCCGATGCCCACTTCCTCGAAGTGGGCGGACTCGATCAGGACGTTCCGCGTCCCGTCCGAGACCTCCGTGGCGGCCCCACCCATGACGCCGGCGATGCCGATGGGCCCCGACGCGTCCGTGATGAGCAGGTCCTCGGCGTCGAGCGTGCGCTCGCGGTCGTCGAGTGTCCGCAGCTTCTCCCCGGCGGCGGCGCGGCGCACCACGATGTCGCCCGACAGCCGGTCGAGGTCGTAGAAGTGCAGCGGCTGGCCGAGTTCGAGCATCACGTAGTTCGAGATGTCCACCACGAGGGAGATGGAGCGGATCCCGGCGAGACGGAGGCGCGCCGACATCCACGGCGGGGTCGGCCGCGACGGGTCGACGCCGCGGACGGTGCGGGCGACGAACCTGTCGCAGCCGGGCCGGCCGTAGATCGGTGCGGAGTCCTCGAGGCGCACCGGGTAGCCGGCGTCCTTCGCCTGCGGCACGACGACGGCGCCTGCGGGGTCGGTGAAGTCCGTGCCGGTGGCGTGGGCGTATTCGCGTGCCACACCGCGGATGGAGAAGCAGTACCCGCGGTCGGGCGTCACGTTGATCTCCGCGGCCTCGTCGTACAGGCCGAGGAGCTCCATGGCGTCGGTGCCGACCTCGGGGTCCAGCCCGAGGGTCGAGAGCACGAGGATGCCGTCGTGGTCGTCGCCGATGCCGAGTTCGCGCACCGACGCGATCATGCCGGCGGAGACGTGGCCGTAGGTCTTGCGCGGGCTGATCCGGAAGTCGCCGGGCAGCACGGCGCCGGGCAGGGTCACGACGACCTTGTCGCCCTCGACGAAGTTGTGGGCGCCGCACACGATGCCCTGCACGCCCGAGGGGTCGATGCCGTCGCCGGTGAGGGTCTGCACTTCGCCCTCGGGCACCACCCGGACCTCGCACCAGTTGATGGTCTTGCCGTTGGACTGCGGCTCCTTGACGAGGCTGAGGACCTGGCCGACGACGACAGGGCCCTTCAGCTCATCGGTGGGACGATGGACGTCCTCCTCCTCCAGGCCCACTTTCACGAGCTCGGCCATCACGTCTTCCGCGGTCGCATCCGCAGGCACGGCTGCGTACTCGCGCAGCCAGGACAGTGGGATTCTCACCTAGATCTCCATCCCGAAGTGTTCGCTGAAACGTACATCGCCCTCGATCATGTCCCTCATGTCGCTGACCTCGTTGCGGAACATGAGTGCCCGCTCGATCCCCATGCCGAAGGCGAACCCGGAGTAGACGTCCGGATCGATCCCCGTGGCGCGCAGGACGTTCGGGTTGACCATGCCGCAGCCGCCCCACTCGATCCAGCGGGGGCCGCCCTTGGCGCCCGGGTGCCAGATGTCGAGCTCGGCGCTCGGCTCCGTGAAGGGGAAGTAGTTGGGGCGCAGGCGGACCTTCGCCTCGTCGCCGAAGAGCTGCCGCGTGAAGTGCTCGAGGGTGCCCACGAGGTCGGCCATGGTGAGTCCCTTGTCGATGGCGAGGCCCTCGAACTGGTGGAACACCGGGGTGTGGGTCGCGTCGAGCTCGTCGGTACGGAACACCTTCCCCGGGCATAGCACGTAGATCGGCAGGTCGCGCTCGAGCATGGAGCGGACCTGCACGGGCGACGTGTGGGTCCGGAGCACGAGGTGGGCTTCGGGAGGCTCCACGAAGAAGGTGTCCTGCATCTCGCGGGCGGGGTGGTCCGGCTTGAAGTTGAGCGCGTCGAAGTTGAACCATTCCGACTCGAGCTCGGGGCCCTCGGCGATCTCCCAGCCCATGCCGACGAAGACGTCGCTGACGCGCTCCTGCAGGGTGGACAGCGGGTGCCGTGCTCCGGCCCGGCGACGGCGGGGGGCGGCCGTGACGTCGACGGCTTCCTCGACGAGGATCCGGGCGTCGCGCTCGGCTTCGAGTTCGGTGGTCCGGGCGGCGAGGGCCTGGCTGATCCGGCCGCGGGCCGGCCCGATGTTCTTGCCGGCGGCGGACTTCTGCTCCTTCGGGAGCGCACCGATCCCCCGGTTCGCGAGGCTCAGCGGTGACTTCTCGCCGGTGTGCGCGATCCGGACCGCCTTGAGCGCGTCGAGGTCGGCTGCGGCTGCGATGTCCGCGAGCGCGGCGTCGACGGCAGCGGCGACCGACGAGGCGTCCAGCGGATCGGGGACCTGGGCATCGGGGCTGCCGGGCCCGGCCTGCTCTGGGGTTTCGGACATGGGGATTGCTTACCTTGCACTCTCGGATGTGCGGCGGGCGGCGTGCACGCCGCACCGTGGACAGGAAAACGCCGGGTCGCAGCGTGGCGCACCGGCGGATCAAGTCTAGGCGACGGGTTCGGCGGCGCTCCACCACGACCGGGGCCTGTCGGTCCGCGGGACGGGCCGGGCGGCGTCGCCGTACGATGACGGCATGAATCGCAGGCTCGTGCCGTTCCTGAACTGGATCAACCTGTCGACGCCGTGCGGACTCGCCCTGGCCGCCCTGACCGGCTGCCGCGTGTCGGCCGGCCCCTCCGGGGTCCTGCTCGCCGAGGGGTACCGGGGCCGGCTGCCGAAAGCCCGCGCCTTCACGGTGGGCAGCGTGGTGCTGCTGCGGGGACACGTGCCGCAGGGCGCCCCCGCGGGGTTCACCCGCCTGCTGGAGCACGAGGCGCGCCATGCACGCCAGTACGCGGCGTTCCTCGGTCTGCCGTTCCTTCCCGCGTACCTGCTGGCCGCGGCATACTCCCTCCTGCGGACCGGGGACCCGGCGTCGCGCAACCCCTTCGAGCGGAGGGCGGGGCTGTCCGACGGCGGGTACCGTGAGCAGCCGCTCCGGCCGGTCGTGGCAGCACTCGGCGCCGTCCTCTCCACCCGGAAGGGGCGGCGCTCCTAACGCGTCAGTGCTCCGCGCCGGCAGGAACCCGCAGGTCGGACGTCCTGCCCGCGGTGGTGGTCGCTATGGCCGCGAGGGCGATCGCCATGTCCTCGATGGCGAGCCCCGGCTGCCGGTTAGCCTCACCCTGTTCCGTCGAGTACGGCACGTGGATGAAGCCGCCACGGGTACCCGGTTGGGTCGCGAGGAGGTCCATGAGGCCGTAGAAGACGTGGTTGCAGACATAGGTGCCTGCCGTCTGCGACACCTCGACGGGTACGCCGAGGCGCACGACGGCCTCACGGCACGCCTTGATGGGAAGGGTGGAGAAGTAGGCGGCCGGCCCGCCCTGGACGACGGGCTCGTCGATGGGCTGCCGGCCGGCGTTATCGGGGATCCGTGCGTCGTCCACATTGATGGCGACGCGTTCGAGGGAGATCCGTTCGCGCCCGCCGGCCTGCCCCACGCACAGCACGATCCCCGGCCGGACCCGCTCGAGGGCGCCTTCGAGCACCTCGATACTCGAGCCGAAGACACAGGGCAGCTCGACAGCCACTGCCTCGTACCCTTGCTCGGTCAGGAGCTCGGCGGCCCGCCGGGCTGCGGACCAGGACGGATTGGTGGGTTCTCCCCCGAAGGGTTCGAAGCCTGTCAGCAGGATCATGCTCCGAGCCTAGGCGTGCCGTCGATGCTCCGTGACTCGGTATTAGTACGCGTGTTCTAATTGCGGTATGCGGTGGGAAGGCCAGAAGATCAGGGACGACGGCGGAGCCGAGTCCGCCCTGCTGCCCCTTGCGGGGTTGGTGCGGACGGTCCGGACCCCGGAGTTCGCCGGGATCACCTTCCACGAGGTGACCGCGAAGTCAGTCCTCAACAGGGTGCCGCCCACGTCGTCGATGCCGTTCTCCTGGACGATCAACCCCTTCCGGGGCTGCTCCCATGCCTGTGTGTACTGCTTCGCCCGGAAGACGCACAGCTACCTCAACCTCGACACCGGGCTGGATTTCGATGCGCAGCTCGTCGTGAAGATCAACGCGGCGGAGGTGCTCCGCCGGGAACTGGCCCGCCCGTCCTGGTCGCGCGAGCATGTGGCCCTCGGGACCAATACCGATCCCTATCAGCGCGCAGAGGGCCGGTACACGCTGATGCCGGGCATCATCTCGGCCCTGGCCGACTCCGGCACGCCCTTCTCCATCCTGACGAAGGGCACCCTCCTCGCCCGCGACATCCCGCTGCTGAAGGCCGCTGCGAAGTCGGTGGGGATCGGGATGGGCATCTCGCTCGCACTCGTGGATCCGGTCCTCGCCGAAGCGATCGAACCGGGCACCCCCACCCCGCGGGCCCGGCTCGCCCTGATCTCACGGCTGCGCGAGGCAGGACTCCCGTGCGGCGTGATGGCCATGCCGATCCTGCCCTGGCTCACGGACGGCGACGAATCGCTCGACCGGCTGTTCGGCGAGCTGGCCGCCGCTGGAGCCACCGGCGTGACAGCCGGCCCCCTGCACCTGAGGCCGGGCTCGCGCGAGTGGTTCCTGCAGTGGCTCGCCGCCCACCATCCCCACCTCGTCCCGAAGTACGAGGCGCTCTACCGCGGCGGGAGCTACGCGTCCAAGGAATACCGGGACTGGCTCTCGGGCAGGATCCGGATCTTCCGCCGGAAGCACGGACTCGCGGCGGGCGCCGGCTTCTTCCGCAATCTGTCCCCGGGCGGCGGGCACGAGCCGGTTCCACTGGCGCCGGCCGCTGCGTCCCGAGCCGTCCAGACGTCGCTGTTCTAGCTGTACTACCCAGGGACGTTGGTTGATGTGTGAGGACGCGTTGTAGGTTCTGGACGCGAGGAGGACCTCCGATCGAGAGTGGAGCTGTCTAGGGTCCGGTATCGATCAGGAGGTCCTCGTGTCTCACGCTAATGCTGCTCTGACTCCGATTCAACGGCTGCGGATCGCAAAGCTCATCGTCGACGACGGGTGGCCCGTCGCTCACGCTGCCGTGTTCTTCCACGTGTCCTGGCCGACCGCCAAACGGTGGGCCGACCGGTACGCGGCGATGGGCCGGGAGGGCATGCAGGACCGCACCTCGCGCCCGCACCACAGCCCCACGAGAACACCGCCGGTCCTGGTGCGGAAGATCGCGCATCTGCGCTGGAAGAAACGCCTCGGACCGGTCGGGATCGGCGCTCGTCTGGGGGTGCCGGCGTCCACGGTCCACGCCGTCCTCACCCGCTGCCGGCTCAACCGGCTGCACCACGTCCGTGCTCGCTAACAGTCCGCACCGGTGATGTCATCCGCCGCTACGAGCACGAGCGGCCCGGGGACCTGATCCACGTCGATGTGAAGAAACTCGGCAACATCCCCGACGGCGGCGGCTGGCGGTACGTCGGTCGGCACCAGGGCGGCCGGAACAGGGCCGGCACCCCGGGCAAGCCCCGTAACAAATACCGCGGCACAATCATGGGCACCGCATTCGTGCACACCGTCATCGATGATCACTCCCGCGTCGCGTACGCCGAGATCCACGACGATGAGACAGCCACCACCGCTATCGGTGTCCTGCGCCGGGCCGTGTCCTGGTTCGCCGACCGCGGGATCACCGTCCACCGGGTCCTCTCCGACAACGGCTCAGCCTACAAATCGCGTCTCTGGCGCGAGACCTGCGCCAGCCTCGGCATCAAAGTCAAGAAGACCCAGCCGTACCGGCCGCAGACCAACGGGAAAATCGAGCGCTTCCACCGCACCCTCGCCGACGGGTGGGCGTTCAGCCGCCACTACCCCAGCGAATCAGCCCGCAGGGCAGCACTACCGGCATGGCTCCACGAATACAATCACCACAGGCCCCACACCGCCATCGGAGGCAAACCACCCATCACCCGGCTAACCAACCTCCCTGGGCAGTACATCTAGCGCAGGCTTCCTTCGCCGGTTTGGACCTGCAGTCCCGTCCTGGCTCTCAGCGCGACGAGGATGGGTCGGTCGGCGGGAATCCAGGGCAGGGCATCCAGCTCCTGGGCGGGGTGTAACGGGACCCATCGCAGTTCGTCGTGGTCCTGCAGCGGCGCTGCGTCGCCGGCGGATGCCTCCACGAACCAGACACGCATCGCGGCCGCTTCATTGAGCGGCCAGCCCTGTGCACCCGGACCGGGGATCTCCTCGCCGAGGCGTGCCTGGATCCCGAGCTCCTCCTCGAGTTCACGCCGCAGGGCGGTCTCGCAGGTCTCCCCCGCCTCGACCTTCCCGCCGGGGAACTCCCACATCCCGGCGAACTGCGGCGGTGCCGTCCGCCGCGCCACGAGCAGGCGGGTCGGATGGTCGAGGGAGTCGACGACGGCTCCGCCGACGATCTGGCGGAGCTGGTCCGGTGCTGGTTTCGTCACCCGCCGAGTCTATCGACGCCGTCGCCCTCCCTCGGTGCCGTCAGCTCTCTTCGGGCGAGGCGAGTTTGCCGCCCGCGGCCGTCTGGTGTTCCGGGTTGTCCCCGCGCCGGTACTCGCCGTGGGGACTCAGTCCGGGGACCTGCTGCCCTGCGTTGAGTTCCGTCGAGGTGTAGGTCTCCTCCGAGAATTCCGCAGCGCTCTCGGCCTCGGGCTCCTGCGGCAGGTTGATGTCCTCCCGCAGGTGCTCGCTCTGCGGCAATTGAAATGAATGCGGTGTCCAGCCCATGGTTCGATCCAATCATCCGGTGGTGCGTTGTTCCAGCCTTCGGCCCGCCTGCGTGCGCCCTTGACGGTCGCACATCTGCTCAGGAGGACGACGCGCGGCCCCAGCCACCCGTCTTCACGAGGCTCCGGCGTGCGGGGCGGCGTGCTACCTCGTGGTGTTCGGCGATCCCCCCGCGTGCCAGGTTGGTCACCCGGACCGCTTCCGAGACGACGTCGCCCAGGTCCCCCCTGCGGAGCAGGGCGGCGCGCTGGCGCCTCGATCCCGTGCCACGGGCCAGGAGCTGGCGCAGCAGGGACTCGGCGATCTCCGCGTCGCCGTGGTCCTGCAGGGCCGGCCGGATGTACCGCAGGAGGGCGAGGGCAACCGATGCCGCATCCTGCGGCCTGGCGTCCAGCGGATGCAGCAGCTTGCCGTCCATGCCGAACCTGCCCGCCCGCCACGACGCCATGCGCACGGTGGCGGTCGGCACGGCGAGCGGCGCCACGCCCGCACGCCACTCGCGAGCCGCGGTCTCGACGAGCCCGCGGGTCAGGAGTGCTATCAGGACGGCGTCGTCCGAGTACAGGCACACATCGCTGACGCGCACCTCCACGGTCGGGTGGTGGTGGCTCAGGCGCGCATCGAAGTAGATCTGGCCGAGATCCACCGGAACTGCGGTATCCAGGAGGCCGCTGACCGTGGCGTGGTAGCGCTCGGCCGTTCCGAACACGTCGCACGGGCCGGCCATGGGCCAGCGGCTCCAGGCCTGCGACCGGTAGCTGGCATATCCGGTGTCCGTACCGTTCCAATAGGGCGAATTGCTCGAGAGCGCGAGCAGGACCGGCAGCCAGGCGCGGATGCGATCGAGTACCGCCACCCCCTCGTCGTCGTCCTCGACGCCGACGTGGACGTGGCAGCCGCACGTCAGCTGCTCGCTGGCGGTCAGGGCGAACCTGTCCTGCATCTCCTCGTACCTGCTGCCGGGCGAGGCCTGCGGAGCTGCGGGCTGGGGCGACGTCGCCAGGGCGGCCGCCCGGGCTCCGACCCGCAGGGCGGCTGAGTCGGCGAGGGCTCGGCACCGCGCGATGTCCAGCGCGAGGTCGTTGACGTCGGTATGTGGCCGCGTGCCCGTCTCGATCTGCTCCTGCTTGATCTCGCAGGTGAGGCGATCATCCGTGCACTGGCCGAAGGCCTCCTGGCCCAGCGGCACGGGATACCCGGTCTCGGCGTCCACGAGGAGGAACTCCTCCTCCACGCCGAAGGTCCTCATGACGCCACCGCGCTGGTCGATGGGCGTGCTGCCGCTGCGCGCGACGTTGCGGGCCGGACGGTTGATTCCATGGGGGGAACTCCTGAGCAGAAGAATCGACTGGCCGCTGCTCAACCAACGTCGTCCATCAACCGTAAGTGGGCTGATCATCATAGGCGCAAACTCCGCCGGTCATTCTTGCTGGTTGCATTTCGGGGCGCGATCGGGTCATCGCCTAGGCTGGAAGGCGACGACGTCGTCCGCGTCGCCGTCCCGTTCCGCCCGCTGCAGGGTGCTCCGGCGACCGATCCCCGTCCCCGACCGATCCCGCCGCTAGGACACTCATGACTTCCACCGCTCGCCCGTCCGTTCCGCTCCAGCGCCTTGCAGGCCGGCGGCTGGCCCTGGCCATCGGCGCCCTCGCCGTGGGCGGCTTTGCGATCGGGACCACGGAATTCACCATCATGGGCCTGCTCGAGGAGATGCGCGCGGACCTGGGCGTGGACTACGCGCAGGGCGGCCACGTCATCTCCGCCTACGCGCTGGGAGTCGTCGTGGGAGCACCGGTCCTCGCGACGCTGGGTGCGAAGAAGCCCCAGCGCACGGTGGCCCTGGCCCTCATGCTGGTCATCACGCTCGCTAACCTGTCGTCCTTCTTCGCCTCGGGCTTCGGCTGGATGCTCGCATCGCGGTTCCTGTCCGGTCTGCCGCACGGCGCCTACTTCGGCGTCGCCGCGGTGATCGCGGCGTCCCTCGCCGACCCCGCGAAGCGCGGCCGGGCGATCTCGATGGTCATGCTCGGACTCAGTATCGCCAATGTGGTCGGCGTCCCGTTCGCCACCTGGCTGGGCCAGCAGTTCGGCTGGCGTTGGATGTTCCTGCTCGTGGGGCTGATCGGGGCCGGCACCCTCGTCCTCATCAGGACCCTGGTGCCGGTTGTTCCCGTGCGGCCCGGTGCGAGCATCCGGGGCGAGCTCGGAGCCCTGCGGCGCCCGCAGCTCTGGATGACCCTGCTCATCGGCATCGTGGGCTTCGGCGGGTTCTTCGCCGTCTACTCGTACATCGCGCCCGTCATGACGGAGGTGGCGGGCGCGGACGCGGCGGTCCTGCCGCTCGTCGTCGCGCTGTGCGGGGTGGGCATGGTGGTCGGCAACGTCCTGGGGGGACGGCTGGCGGACAAATCCATTATGGGAAGCATCTACGCCGTGATGGCGATGATCGCGGCCGTGCTGCTGTTGTTCCCCCTCGCCGCCACCAGGCCGTGGAGCGCATGCCTCTTCGTGTTCCTGGTCGGCGCGACCGGATCGACGCTCATCCCGCCCCTGCAGGCGCGCCTGCTCGACGTGTCACCCGGCGCACCGTCGCTCGCGTCCTCGCTGAACCACTCCGCGCTGAACATCGCGAACGCCCTGGGCGCGGCCCTCGGAGGTGCCGTCATCGCCGCTGGCTGGGGTTTCACCGCGCCGGCGCTGGTAGGAGCAGTGCTCGCCGTGCTCGGACTCGGCGTCGCCGTCCTCAGCGGGTGGCTGGACCGCCGGGGCCAGGGCCGGGCTGTCGCCGGCGACGTGGCCTCAGCGCTGCGCGCGGGCTGAGGCGTAGAGGCACACCGTGGCGGCCGTCCCGACGTTCAGGGATTCGGCGCTTCCGTAGATGGGGACGGCCACGCGCGCGTCGGCGCCGGCGGTCACCTCGGCGGGGAGCCCCTGCGCCTCGTTGCCGAAGAGCCAGGCGCCGGCGTCCTCGAGCCGTACTGCGCTCACCGACGGTCCGGCAGCGCCCTCGTCCGATCCGCTCCCGGACTCATCCGGGCCGTCGTCGTCCCCCGAACCGAACCTGCGGGCCGCGCTGGCGTCCTGCAGGTCGTCGAGGTTCGTCGCGCCGTAACCGTCGGCCGCCAGGACCGTCAGCCCTGCCTCCCGCAGCCGGTCGATCAGCCCGTCCAGCTCGACCGCGATCACGAGGGGGAGGTGGAACAGCGAACCGACGGTGGACCGCACGGTCTTCGGGTTGTAGGGGTCGACGCTGGCACCCGTCAGGATGACCGCGCCCGCTCCGGCCGAATCGGCGGCGCGGATGATGGTGCCGGCATTGCCCGGGTCACGGACCTCGACCAGCACGGCGACGAGACGCGGCCCTGCGGCGAGCACGTCCTCGACCGGGACGTCCACGAACCTGCAGACCGCCACGAAGCCCTGGGGAGTGACCGTCGACGACATCGCCGCCAGCACGTCGGGGGTCACCCGCCGGAGGGAGGGGGCGTCCTCGCGGTCGAGGAGAGCCGCGATATCGGTGTGCCGTTCGAGGGCCTCCGCCGTCGCATACACGTCGACGACGACGCCGTCCCTGCCCGCGTCCTGCCGGTCGAGGTGCAGTCGCACGGCCTCCCGCACCGCCTGCGGCCCCTCGGCCAGGAACTCCCGGCGCCTTAAACGCGACGGACGCCCGGCCAGGCGTGCCACCTCCTTCACCCGGTCAGCCTGGGTGTTGGACATCAGTGGCGCCTGGGGGCGTCCGTGTGCGCTCATCATGTACCGGTGCGCGGGCCGGAGGGCCCGCAGCGTCCGATGGTCCTAGGCCGAGGCCTTGAGGGGAGCCGACGTGTCGGCCGGCAGGGAATCCTTGGCGATCTGGACGAGGGCCGCGAAGGCAGCACCATCGGTGACGGCAAGGTCCGCGAGCATACGGCGGTCGACCTGGATCTCGGCGGCCTTGAGGCCCTGGATCAGGCGGTTGTAGGTCAGGCCGTTGGCGCGGGATGCAGCGTTGATGCGCTGGATCCAGAGGCGACGGAAGTCACCCTTGCGCTTGCGGCGGTCGCCGTAGCTGTAGACGAACGAGTGGAGCAGCTGCTCCTTCGCCTTGCGGTACAGGCGCGAACGCTGACCGCGGTAACCCTTGGCGCGCTCGAGGATGACCCGGCGCTTCTTGTGGGCATTGACTGCCCGCTTCACACGTGCCACGTGCGTACTCCTTTTGTTCTTCTTCGGTCACGGCCGCAGCCGCAGCGTCGCACCGGAGGTGCGTGCGCTTTCCCGAGGGGGTGGATTGGTGGTTAGACGCCCAGCATCTTCTTGATGACCTTGGTGTCGGCCTTCGAGACGATCTGGTCGCTCGCGAGGCGGCGCGTCACGGTCGAGGACTTGTGCTCGAGGTAGTGGCGGCGGTTGGCCTGCTGGCGCTTGAGCTTGCCGCTACCGGTCAGCTTGAAGCGCTTCTTGGCGCCGCTGTGGGTCTTCATCTTCGGCATGGGGACCGATCTCCTTTTGATAGCCGGGGCGGATGCACCCGGAGTTCGGCACCCGAAGGTGCCTGCTGGTGTTCGAACGTGCCCGTGAAGACAGGGCCGAGGCCCTAGTCCTCGGTTCCGGGCTTCGGACGGCTGGTCGGGCTCTTGGGCGCCGTCCTGCCGGCAGGCTTGGGCGTCGCCGACGGTTTCGGCGCTCCAGGCTTGGGCATGGCCGAAGGCATGGGGGCTGCGGACGGCTTCGGTGCCGCTGCTGCCGGCCTCGGGACCGGCGCCGCTGCGGGACGTGGTGCCGGTGCAGCCGTCGCCGGCCGCGGCGCCTGCTGTGCCGGTCGCGACGCAGCGGGACGCTCGGCCGCAGGCCGTGAGGCCGTCGACCGCGGAGCCGACGAGGTCCGGGCCGGAGCCGACGAGGTCCGCGCAGGAGCAGCCTTCGGTGCCGGAGCGGCGGCCGGGGCTTCCGTGGCCTGCGGAACAACCGTGGGCTCCGCGACGGGTGCCTCCGGAACGTCCGCGGCGGCGGGTGCTTCCTGGACGGGAGCCTCCGGCGCGGCAGTCTCGGGCTCGCTCGTGATCGAGTAGCCCTCCGGCAGCAGGTCCGCGAGGGACTGGGTCAGCGGGGCAGTGCTCGCCCGGGAGGTGTCGATGCGCTTGACCTCTCCACCGGCCTTCACGGCCTCGTTGGCAGCCTTTGCCTCGGCCCGCTGCGTTTCCCGGCGCGCCTCCGCCTTCGCTTCGGCCTTGTTCTTGGTCGGACCGATGACCATGACCATGTTGCGGCCGTCGATACGCGGCGACGACTCGACCACACCGACCTCTGCGACATCCTCCGCGAACTTCTGGAGCAGGCGGATGCCCATCTCCGGACGCTGCTGCTCGCGACCGCGGAACTGGATCATGGCCTTGACCTTGTCACCAGCACCGAGGAAGCGCATCGCGTGCCCGCGCTTGGTCTCGTAGTCATGGGTGTCGATCTTGAGGCGGAACCGGATTTCCTTCAGGACCGTGTTGGTCTGGTTCTTCCGCGCCTCGCGGGCCTTGACGGCCGCTTCGTACTTGTACTTACCAAAATCCATGAGCTTGGCCACCGGAGGCTTTGCCTGCGGTGCTACCTCGACAAGATCCAGGTCGGACTCGGCGGCAAGTCGGAGCGCGTCCTCGATACGGACGATTCCTACCTGTTCGCCGGCAGGTCCGACCAACCGCACCTCGGGAACGCGGATACGATCGTTGATTCTTGGCTCGCTAATGTGTGACTCCTGTGGATTCTCAAACCGGAACCGCCTGCAAACGAAAGAAGGCCTCCCATTGCATGCGCAATCGAAGGCCTCGGCAGCCGGTTCAGGGCGGTCGGCGGAAGCGTAGGCTTCCCGCGCGATCGTCCGCAGGACCGACCAGGTGACCCGGCTACCTGCAATGCGGCCGAGGGCTGCACCAGGCAAACGCGGGTGGGAGAGGACTCCGCTTGCATCCCGGCCCGTTGCCTCCGGCTCCTCGAAGGAGCACAGCAAGTAACAGCGACCGGTTGGTCTATGCCAAGCTTACCAGTATGAACACCCCACACGACAATCCGCAGCACGCCTCCGACGACGGGCCGGCCACGCCCTCCCGACGCAGCTTCGCGGAGGAGCAGGACCACAGCGCGGGCCCCTCGGCGGCCGAGCAGGAGGTCCGCCAGCAGATGCGCGATATCTCCGAAGTGGCCGCCGTGGAGGTCATCGTGACCTCGGCGGTCCACCTGATGAGTGCTGCCGCCGTGAAGTGCGGGCTCGGGCACGAGGAGAACGCCGAGCAGCTCAAGGACCTCGACGAAGCGCGCAAGCTGATCACCGCGCTCGCGGGTTTCGTCACCGCGGCCGCGCCGGAGATCGGGTCCCAGCACGCCGGTCCCCTGCGCGACGGACTCCGCTCGCTGCAGCTGGCGTTCCGGGAGGCCTCGATCATTCCCGATCCTCCGGGGCAGGGCCCCGGCGAGAAGTACACGGGGCCGGTCAACTGACCCGATAGTCCCTCCCCGCGCCCTGGGGGCCGAAGGCGCCGCACCGGTTCCGGTGCGGCGCCTTCGTGGTCCCGGACCCGTGCACCTACACCTCGCGGGCCGCCCGCTCAGGATCGGCCACCGGCTGCCGGCCCAGGCCGCGCGCCGCGAACCCGGCTGCACCGATCAGCGCCGAGACGACCGCCACCGTGATGAAGCCGCCCCACGGGCCCGTGGTATCGATGAGGACGCCCGCCAGGGGAGCGCCGAGCGCCACACCCGAGGTCAGCGCCGAACCGTACCAGCCCATCGCCTCACCCCTCCTGTCCTCGGCGACCAGGTCGGCGACCTTCTCCGAGGCGGCCGAGAGCACCGGCGCGCACAGCAGGCCCGCGGGGATCGACAGCAGGGCCAGCGACAGGGTGCTCTCCGCGAAGGCCATCGGCAGCGTCAGCAGCCCCATGCCGATCAGCAGGAGCGACGGCGGTACCGGTCGGTGCAGTGCTCCGTAGAGGAGCCCGCCCACCACGGATGCGGCACACCACGCCACGAAGACGAGGCCGAGCTGGCCCTCGTTGCCGGAGAGCTCGAGCGTGGCGACGATGCCCACCTCGGAGCCCGACAGGACCAGTCCCGCCCCTGCGGCGATGACCATGACCACCACGAGCGGCACGGTCAGCCAGGGGAAGGCCCGGCTGATGCCGCGACGGAGTAGCGAGGGACCGCGGCGGGGCCCGGAGGCAGCGGAGTGGGAAGTGCTGGTGCGGGATCCGATGAGGTCCGCGGCGGTCTCGCCGATCCCCGCCGGCGCCACGGCCGGGACGGTCCCGTCGTCGGGCAGTTGCTCCGACCGCGTGGGTGGGTTGAACCACATGAGGAAGAGCCCGGCGCAGGCCGTGGCGAGTCCCACCAGTGTCAGGCCGAGCACGGTGGAGACCTGGGTGGCCAGGACGACGCCCACCGCCGGCCCTGCCATGAAGATCACCTCGGTGGCGATCGCATCGAGCGTGAACGCCGTCCGACGCCGGTCGCCGTCGACCAGGACCCCGAGCGCCTGGCGGATGACGGAGAACGCGGGCAGGGTGAAGAGGCCGCCGACCAGCGCGGCGACGAGCAGCCAGTGGTAGGGCAGGTGGGGAGCGATGGACCAGATGACGGCTTCCGCGATGACGGAGGGAAGAAGTGCGCGGCGCAGGCCCGCACTGTCGATGCGCCGGCCCCGCCAGGGCGCACCGGCGGCGATCCCGATGGTGACGATGGCGGCGACGGCTCCCGCTTCGGCGTACCCCCGGTCCAGGGTCTGCACCACGTGCAGCGTCAGCAGCACTCCGGCCGCCGAGTGCGGGAAGCGGGCGATCATCCCGACGATCAGCAGCGTCCGCACGGAGCGGATGCGCAGCAGATCCCGGTATACGGCGAAGTTCACGACCAGTCCTTCTCCGCCGACGGCTCCGTCAGCGGGTGAGTTTGATGTCGAGCGAGTCGACGCGTTCCACGAATTCGGTGAGGCCCAGGAGCCTCGCACGGAAGGCCGACACGGCGTCCCGCACCTCCTGCGGCGAGAGCCCCGCGCGGAGCTGCAGGTCCATGCGCAGCTCGGGGCCTGGTCCCCCACCGGAGGCAATGCTACCGTCGGCCGACCGCGTGAGGACGCCGGCCCCGGGCCTCAGGGCCACGGAGAGGATGTCCTCCCCCTTCCCTGCCGCGACCTCGACGAGCGACGCCAGCGCCGGGTCCTCGTAGGACGGAGTCCACTCGGCCTGCTGGGCCAGCGCCCACACGGCAGGACGACGGACGACGAACGTCACGTCGGCGCCCGGGTCGAGTACCAGGAGCTCCGCCTGCTCTGCCGCGGCGGCGAGGGCCGCACGCGGCGCGTAGGCCGCCACGGGCCGAGCCTCCGGGTGCCAGCGCCCGAGCGCCTGCGTCGAGGAGAACACCGGCAGGGCCTTCCGGCCGTCGGGCGCCGTCAGCGTTACGAGGGCCATGTCCGCCTCCTTGTCGGCCTGCAGACCGGAGGCGGCGTCCCCGCCCTCCCCGAGCTGGGCCACGATAGGGATGAAGACCCGTGCGGTCCGGAGGGCCGTGAGGACGGCCCGTTCGTGCGGCCCCGGCTGGTCCGCCGGCCCCAGGAGCCCGGCCACCGCCTCGGCGAGCCGCGGGTCCGCGGCCCCGTCGTCGTCGTCGAAGGAGTGCAGCGGGTTCTCCGGACCGGACAGGTCCCGCCCCGCCCAGGGCCGGCCCGCGGAATCGGCCGTGTTGCCTGCCAGCGCCGCCGCGATGTGAGCGGGCAGCTGCCGGCCGGTCACGCGTCCGCGGCGGGCAGTCCTGCCACGTCCAGCGCCTGGGGCAGGGTGAAGGCACCCGCGTAGAGGGCCTTGCCGACGATCGCTCCCTCGAGCCCGAGCGGCACCAGGTCGCGCAGAGCCGCGATGTCGTCGAGGCTCGAGATGCCGCCCGACGCGACGACAGGACGCGTCGTCTTCGCGAGGACCTCCTTCAGGAGCTCGATGTTCGGGCCCTTCAGCGTGCCGTCCTTGGTCACGTCCGTCACGACGTAGCGTGCGCAGCCGGCATCCTCGAGGCGCTGCAGGACCTCCCAGAGGTCACCACCCTCTTCGGTCCAGCCGCGCGCCGCCAGCGTGGTGCCGCGGACGTCGAGCCCGACGGCGACGGCATCGCCGTAGCGGGCGATGGCCAGCTCGGTCCACTCCGGGTTCTCGAGCGCGGCGGTCCCGAGGTTGACGCGGGTCGCACCGAGTTCCAGCGCGGCGTCCAGTGACGCGTCGTCACGGATGCCGCCGGAGAGCTCGACCTTGATGTCCAGGTGCTTCACCACGCGCTCGAGGAGGTCCCGGTTCGAGCCCCGGCCGAAGGCAGCGTCGAGGTCCACGAGGTGCACCCACTCCGCGCCGGCCTCCTGCCAGGCGAGCGCGGCGTCCAGCGGGTCGCCGTAGCTGGTCTCGCTGCCCGCTTCGCCCTGTACCAGGCGGACGGCCTGGCCGTCGGCGACGTCGACGGCGGGAAGGAGCTCGAGCGTGGGTGTTTCGGTGAAGGGGCTCATCGTCTGCTGTGTCTGCTTTCGTAGGTGCGGCGCGGGCCGCTGGTTCGGGGCGGTCTGGTGCGGGATCCGGCTAGTCGCCGGGAAGGGTGAACAGGTAGGCGGCGAGCAGCGAGAGAGCGGCCAGCACCAGGAACGCGATCCACACCCAGCGGGGGAAGTCCTGGCTGCGCAGGGAGAACGCCCCACCGATGAGGAGGCCTGCGGCTCCCATGAGCACGAGGCTCAGCATCCGCTCACCGGAGTCCTTCGATCCAGTTCCTCAGCAGCTGCGCTCCCGCGTCGCCGGACTTCTCCGGGTGGAACTGGGTGGCGCTGAGCGGGCCGTTCTCGACAGCGGCGATGAAGGGGCCTCCGTGGTCGGACCAGGTGACCTGCGGCGGCTTCATGGCCGGCTGGGTCACGTCGAAGGACCAGTCCTGGACTCCATAGGAGTGCACGAAGTAGAAACGCTGGTCCCCGATGCCGTCGAAGAGGACGGAGTCCTCCGGTGGCTCCACCGTGTTCCAGCCCATGTGCGGCACGACGTCGGCCTTCAGCCGCTCGACGGTCCCGGGCCACTCGCCCATGCCCGGCGTGCGCACACCGTGCTCCACGCCCTCGTCGAACAGCACCTGCAGTCCGACGCAGATCCCGAGGACAGGGCGGCCGCCCGCCACGCGCCGCCCGATCATGCGCAGCGCGTCGACGTCCTTCAGCCCCTTCATCACGGCGGCGAACGCACCGACGCCGGGTACGAGCAGTCCGTCCGCGGTGAGGACGTCGTCGGGCTTGGCGCTGAGAACGACCTCCGCGCCGACGTGCTCGAGCGCGCGGACGACGGAGCGGACGTTGCCCGATCCGTAGTCGAGCACGGTGACGGTACGCGCGGTCATAGCGCTCCCTTCGTGGACGGGATGCCCTCGACCCGGGGGTCGGGCTCCACGGCCGCACGCAGCGCGCGGGCCAGGGCCTTGAACTGGGCTTCGACGATGTGGTGCGGGTCCCGTCCCGCGATCACGGTGACGTGGAGGCAGATCTGTGCGTGCAGGGCGATGGCCTCCAGCACGTGGCGGGTCAGGGACCCAGTGAAGTGCCCGCCGATGAGGTGGTATTCCTGCCCAGCGGGCTCGCCGCCGTGTACGAGGAACGGACGGCCGGAGATGTCGACGACGGCGTTGGCCAGGGCCTCGTCCAGCGGGACGGTCGCCTCGCCGAAGCGCCGGATGCCGGCCTTGGTGCCCAACGCGAGCCGGAGGGCCTCGCCGATCGCTATGGCCGTGTCCTCGACGGTGTGGTGGACGTCGATGTGCGTGTCGCCGGAGGACTTGATCGTCAGGTCGATCAGCGAGTGCTTCGACAGCGCCGTGAGCATGTGGTCGTAGAAGGGCACCGTGGTGTCGATCGACGAGGCACCGGTGCCGTCGAGGTCGAGTTCCACGAGGACACTGGACTCGCTCGTGACGCGCTCGATGCGGGCCGTGCGGCCGCGGGCGGCATCAACTGTCATTGCATTCCTTCTGTGCGCTTCCGGGCTTGCCGGACGCTGATCGACGGGCGGGGCGACGCGGGGTCGCGGGTGGTCCCTGCACTCCAAGTCTAGGAGAACAGCACCCGGCGCCGGTGCGGGGAGCCCTGCAGGGAAAGGGACGTGCTACAGCAGTTTCCTCAACGCAGTGAGGAACACCGTGGTCTCCTGCTCTGTTCCTGCGGTGACCCGCAGGGACCCCGGGATGCCGACGTCACGGATGAGCACGCCCGCCTCCAGCAGTCCCTCCCACACCCGGTGGGGGTCGTCGAGGCCGGAGAAGAAGACGAAGTTGGCGTCCGAAGGGGCCGGGGTGAGCCCGAGCTCGCCGAGCTCCCGCACGATGCGGTCCCGCTGCACCTTGATCGCCTCGACGTTGGACAGCAACGTGTCCGCGTGGGTGAGGGCCGCGTTGGCCGCCGCCTGCGTGATGGCGGAGAGGTGGTACGGGAGGCGGACCAGCCGCAGGGCATCGGTGACCTCCGGCGCGGCGGCGAGGTAACCGATCCTCGCCCCCGCCAGGGCGAAAGCCTTGCTCATCGTGCGCGACACGAGGAGCCGCGGGCGCCCGGGGAGCAGCGTGAGGGCGCTCGGCGTCCCCTGGTGCGCGAACTCGCCATAGGCCTCGTCGACGATGATGATGGCCCGCGCAACCTCGCCGGCCTCGTAGGCCGCCTCGATCACGTCGAGGCCGAGGGCGGTGCCCGTCGGATTGTTCGGTGAACACAGGAAGACGATGTTCGCGGCCGAGTCCCGGACGGCGCGCGCGGTCGCCTCGGCCGTCAGGGAGTACGCGGACCCGCGCTCGGCCGTCACGTACCGCGTGCCCGTGCCGCTGGCCAGCAGCGGGTACATGGAGTAGGTGGGAGGGAACCCGAGCGCGGTACGCCCGGGTCCACCGAAAGCCTGGAGTACCTGCTGGAGCACTTCATTGGAACCGTTTGCAGCCCAGACCTGGTCAGGTGTCAGTCCGTGACCCAGGTAGTCGGCGAGGTTCTTCCGCAGCTCGCTGAACTCGCGGTCCGGGTAGCGGTTGAGGCCCTGCGTCGCCTCCGCCACCGCGGCGACGATGGCGGCGTGGACGTCGGCAGGGACGCCGTGGGTGTTCTCGTTGACGTTCAGCAGGATGGGTACGTCCAGCTGCGGGGCGCCGTACGGGTGCAACCCGACGAGGTCATCACGCAGGGGAAGGTTCGCTAGGGCGTCGACGGAGGATGGCACCCTTCGAGTTTAAGGGATGCTCACTGTCTCAGCTAATGCGTCACCGGTGCCACGTGAGTCATTCCGCCCGGCTATCGCCCGGCGGGCACCGCGATACTCTGCCCTGCCCGGACGAGGGAGGTGTGCAGGTCGTTGAGTTCCACGATCTCCGCCACGACGTCACGCGGGTCGCGCTCCGGGGCGTACTGGACGGCGAGGTCCCACAGCGTCTCCCCCGCGGCCACACTCACCTCGACCGTCGACGAGGTCGCGGGAGCCGACTCCCCGGCCTTCGCCTGGGAGGTCAGGAAGGCACCCAGGAGGATCAGGGCGGCGACGCCCAGCGCGATCGGCAGGCCGACCAGCAGCAGGCGTCCGCGTCGCGTCAGGGTCAGGGCGTGCGCCGCACTCCGCTGCGTGGAGGTGCGGGACGCATCCGGCTGCACGGACGCCGACCGCATGAAACTGGACGCCGATCGGAGGGACGGTGCGGAGGTGGAGCGAGGGGTGGTAGGGACGAGCCGGAGGCGGGCCTCCGAACGAACGGGCGCCAGTGCCCACAGCGCGGTGCTGCCATGCAGTGCCGGTGCTTCAGCCATTGCCTTACCTCTTTCCCTTCGAATGTCCTGCTCGAACAATCCGTTCGATTCGAACACGCGTTCTAATTCAACGACCCCTATTTCTAGCACTCAGGGACGACCGTTGTCGAGACTCGCTCGAACATATGTTTGATAAGTGCGCCTGTCTGTCCTAGCGTGAACAGGACAGGACATCACCGGCGGAAGCTCCCGCTCAGGGCAGTCAAGCCGGTGGTGTATCTCAGACAACCATCCGCCTCTGACAGAAAGCCCCCGGGGCGATCGGGAGCCGGCAGGCGGACAACATGGGATCTGCAGTCCCAGGCGAAAGGCACAACAGTGGCGGAATCAACACCGGCAGCCCGGCAGGAATCGAACACCGCCGACGTTCCGACCGACGCCGTGCCCATCTCGGCGGGCCGTGGACGCCCGCGCGGCCGCTCGGCGTCGAAGGGACTCACCGCGCGCCAGCTGACGATCCTCGAGACCATCCAGCGGTCGATCGCCGACAAGGGCTACCCGCCGTCGATGCGGGAGATCGGCGACACGGTCGGCCTGGCGAGCCTCTCCAGCGTGACCCATCAGCTGTCGCAGCTCGAGCGCCTCGGGTACCTGCGGCGCGACCCGAAGCGCCCGCGGGCCATGGAGGTACTGCTGCCGCTGACGCTCGCCTCCGAAGCGGCTCCGAGCGAGGACGGCTCGTCCTCGGACCGCAAGGCCGGACACCAGATCGCCGTGGACACCGCCCTCGTGCCGCTGGTCGGCCGCATCGCCGCAGGTGGGCCGATCCTCGCGGACCAGGTCGTCGAGGACGTCATGCCCCTGCCGCGACAGCTCGTCGGGCACGGCGACCTCTTCATGCTTCGAGTCTCCGGGGACTCCATGGTGGATGCCGCCATCTGCGACGGCGACTGGGTGGTCGTCCGGCGCCAGCAGAGCGCCCAGAACGGTGACATCGTGGCGGCACTGCTCGACGACGAGGCGACCGTGAAGACCTTCCGACAGCGCGACGGCCACACCTGGCTCCTGCCGCAGAACACCCGCTACGAGCCGATCCTCGGCGACCACGCCAGCATCATGGGCAAGGTCGTCTCGGTGATGCGCGCCCTCTAGCTCCCTCTAGCGCCCTCAGTGCCCGCCGAGGTCCGCCGGGGTCCACCGAGGTCCGCCGGGGCCCACCGAGGTCCGCCGGGGCCCACCGAGGTCCGCCGGGGCCCGCCCGCAGAGAACCCTGACGGGCGCGCCTGCGGGAACACCCGCCGGGAACGTACGCAGGGCCGCCCGGCTCGAAGACGTGCGGCCCTGCCGGACCTCAGCGGCCCGAGAGCCGCTCGAGGATGCCGGTGACCGTCGTCCTGTCCGTCGTCGCCCAGAAGGGCGGCAGTGCCGCCCTGAGGAAGCCGCCGTAGCGGGCGGTGGCGAGGCGGCTGTCGAGGACGGCGACGACGCCGCGGTCGCCCGTCGCGCGGATCAGGCGTCCCGCGCCCTGCGCGAGCCGCACCGCCGCATGCGTAGCGGACACGCTCATGAAGCCGTTGCCTCCATTGCGCGCGACGGCCCTCGTCCGGGCCGTCATGAGCGGATCGTCCGGGCGCGGGAACGGGATGCGGTCGATGACGACCAGACGGCATGACGAGCCCGGCACGTCGACGCCCTGCCACAGGGACATCGTCCCGAACAGGCAGGTGTCCGGTTCGTCGGTGAACTGCGTCACGAGGGCGTTGAGCGAGGACTCACCCTGGCACAGGATCTCGAAGTCGACCCTGGGCCGCAGGGCCTCCGCCGCTTCCTCGGCAGCCCGTTTGGAGGAGAAGAGACCGAGCGCTCCCCCGCGCGACGCCGTGAGGAGCGTCAGGAGTTCCTCCAGTTGCGCGTCCGAGGTGCCTCGTTCGGGTTTGGGGAGATCCTTCGCCACGTAGAGGACACCCTGGCGCGGATAGTCGAACGGACTGCCGACGTCGACGCCGGTCCAGGCGGGGGCGCCGGGCCCGCTCAGCCCCAGCGATCCCGCGACGGGCCCGAACTCGGAGCCGATCGCGAGGGTCGCCGACGTGAGGATCACGGTGTGGTCCTCGAACAAGCCCTCGCGCAGCCTGCCCGCGACGGAGAGCGGCGCGACGTTCAGCGTCGCGGGCGCGCTCTCGTCCGGCTGGGCGTACCCGGAGCCCGGTGTGAACGTGCTCGGGCGCGAGGCCCACACGACCTCGTTGAGATCGGCGGCGGCGAGGATCCGCTCCGCGAGCTCGAAGACCAGCGTCGTCCGGGAGCGGGCGACCTGCCGGCCGCCGTCGGCGTCGGCCTCGGATTTGCCGTCCGTCTTCGTGTCGGAGAGTGCGGCGCGTGCCGCGTCCCGCACCTGCGCCAGGGCCTGCTCGAGGTCGTCCGGCAGGCCGCCGGGCAGCAGCCCGGACGGGACGAGCTCTGACGCGGCCTCGAAGGCGTCGGCAGCGGTATCGAGGGAGGCGGTGCCGACGGATGCATGGCGGCGGAGCGCGGTGGCGGCCGCCGTGACCATGGAGGCCGAGAGCTGTCCGGAGACGGCCCCGGTCACCCGGTCGTGGAGCTCGTGCGCCTCGTCGATGACCACGACGTCGTATTCCGGCAGGACCGCGAGCCCCTCGAAGGCGCTGATCGCGAGCATGGCATGGTTCGTGATGATGATGTCGGCGTCGGCTGCGGCCGCGCGTGCCTTCTCGCTGAAGCACTCCTGCGCCACCGGGCAGCGGGCGGCACCGAGGCACTCCATGCTGGAGACGGAGACCTGCCGCCATGCGCGGTCGCTGACACCGGGCACCAGGTCGTCGCGGTCCCCCGTGGTCGTCTCCTCCGCCCATTCGCGGAGCCGGACCACTTCCCTGCCGAGCGCCGACGCCGGGGCGCCGCCCCCGCCCGCGGGCGAGGGATGCGGTGCCGCGTCCTCGCCGAGGCTGAAGAGCGTACCGGGGGCGTCCTCCTCGGGGAAGCCTCCGCCCGTCTTGTGCAGGCACACATAGTTGGAGCGGCCCTTGAGCAGCGCGACGTCGACCGGACGGTCGAGGGCAGGCCGCACGGCGTCCAGGAGCCTCGGCAGGTCCCGGCCGACGATCTGCGCCTGCAGGGCGAGCGTCGCGGTCGAGACGACCGACGGGCGCTCGCTGTCCATCGCATGGGCGATCAGCGGCACGAGGTACGCCAGCGACTTGCCGGTACCGGTGCCGGCCTGGACGAGCAGATGGTCTCCCGTCCGGATGGCCTCGCTCACCTGCCGCACCATCTCGTGCTGGCCGGCGCGCATCTCTCCGCCCATGGACCCGACGGCGGCATCGAGCAGGTCGAGGGCCTGCCGAGCTTCGGCGGAGAGTCGCGGCGCATCCGGCGCTGCGACGGCAGCACCGGACGGCGCGCTGTCACTCATGCCGGACGAACTGCTCCAGCTCGGCGGCCAGGCCTTCCCGGACCATCACTTCGAGGCGGGTGCCCTCGTCGACGTGTTCCGTACTGAGGATCTCGACGTCCTCCTCGTGGAGGCGGCTCACGACCTCGCCCCGCTCGTAGGGCACCAGCAGGTCCAGCTTCACGGCCGGGCGCGGGATGTTCGTGCTGATGAGCTGCTGGAGCTCCGTCAGTCCTGCACCCGTGCGGGCGGACACGACCACGGACCGGGGCTCCCGCTGCCGGAGCCGCTCGATGACGAACGGATCGGCCGCATCGGCCTTGTTCAGCACGATGATCTCGGGCACCTTGCGCGCATCCACCTCGGTCAGGACGGCGCGGACCGCGGCGATCTGCCCCTCCGGGTCCGGGTGCGAGGCATCCACGACGTGGAGGATCAGGTCGGCGTCCGCCACTTCCTCGAGAGTCGAGCGGAAGGCCTCGACCAGCTGCGTCGGAAGCGACCGGACGAACCCGACGGTGTCGGCCAGCGTGTAGCCGATGCCGTCCGGGGTCTCTGCCCTGCGGATGGTCGGATCCAGTGTCGCGAACAGCGCGTTCTCGACCAGGACGCCGGCGTCCGTCAGCCGGTTCAGCAGCGACGACTTGCCAGCGTTGGTGTAGCCGGCGATCGCCACGGAGGGCACCTGGTTCCGACGGCGGTTGGAGCGCTTGGTCTCGCGTGCGGGCTTCATCCCGGCGATCTCCCGGCGCAGCTTCGCCATGCGGGTCCGGATCTTCCGTCGATCGAGTTCGATCTTCGTCTCACCGGGGCCACGGGAGCCCATGCCGGCGCTTGCGCTACCGACCTGGCCACCCGCCTGGCGGGACATCGACTCGCCCCAGCCACGAAGACGCGGCAGCAGGTACTCGAGCTGCGCGAGCTCCACCTGCGCCTTGCCTTCCCGGCTCTTGGCGTGCTGGGCGAAGATGTCCAGGATCAGTGCCGTGCGGTCGATGACCTTGACCTTGACGATGTCCTCCAGGCCGCGGCGCTGCGAGGGCGACAGCTCGCTGTCCACGATCACCGTGTCCGCTCCGGTCGCGTGCACGATCTCCTTCAGCTCCTGGGCCTTGCCCGAGCCGAGGAACGTGGCGGGGTCCGGCTTCAGGCGTCGCTGCACGATGCCGTCGAGCACCTCGGATCCTGCGGTCTCGGCAAGTGCTGCCAGCTCCTGCAGCGAGTTCTCCGCGTCCTGCGCGGTGCCTTCGCTCCACAGTCCGGCGAGGACGACCCGCTCCAGCCGCAGCTGCCGGTACTCGACCTCCGTGACGTCCTCGAGTTCGGTGGACAGTCCCGCCACGCGGCGGCGTGCGTTCCGCTCGGCCAGGTCCTGCTGGTCGCCGTCGGCGTCGGACCCGTCCTCGTCGCCCGACAGTGCGAGGGCATGCGGTCGCCACGTCTTCTCGGCGGGCGCCGTCGTCTCCTCCGGTTTCGCTGTTCCGTCCTTCGCCCTGGTCTTCGCCGCTGCAGCTTCGTCGCTGGCGAGGATCCGGTCGATGACGGCTTGGATCTCCTCCCGGCCCATGTCGGACCCGGTGGAGTTTCCGTGATTCGTGGTCATAGTCTCCCTCAATGGATGTAGTCCGATTCTACGGCCGCCCGCCTGAGGCGTTCCAGCCACTTCTCCTAGCGCGAAACCTCCCCACCGCGACTGCTTCCGGCGTGGCACTAGGCTTTTCATCATGGAGTCACAGCACTATTTCAGCGCCCAGCCGGCCGGACCGGGTACCCGCAGGCCCCTGTCCGTGGTCCTTGCCGGCACGCGCCGGGACCTCGTGACGTCGTCGGGGCTCTTCAGTCCCGACGGCGTCGACAAGGGGACTGCTATTCTCCTCGGCTCCGTCCCGGACCCCGAGGGACACCGGATGCTTGACATCGGCTGCGGCTGGGGACCGATCGCCCTCACGATGGCGCTGAAGGCCCCGGAGGCGGAGGTCCATGCGGTCGACGTGAACGAGCGGTGCATCGCCCTCACCGCCGAGAACGCCGAGCGGCTCGGGCTCCGCAACGTGATCGCCGGCGCGCCCGACGACGTCGACCCCGCGCTCGAGTTCGACACGATCTGGTCCAACCCGCCCATCCGGATCGGCAAGCAGGAACTGCATGGCCTGCTGCTCCGCTGGCTGCCGCGCCTCGCTCCCGGCGGACGGGCGTGGCTCGTGGTGCAGAAGAACCTCGGCGCGGACTCCCTGCAGCGATGGCTCGGGGAGGAACTGCCCGCGGGGTTCAGCGTGCGTCGCGCGGAGACCTCCAAGTCGTTCCGCATCCTCGAGGTGCACCGCCCCGCCTGACGCGGGCGCGTCCTGCGACTGGGGCCGGGGACGGCCGGGCCGTCAGCCGGTCGGCAGCAGCACGCCGTCGGCCACGAGGACGGCCGGCCCGCTGAGCTGGACGTGTTCGCGACCCTCGGGCCCGTCGAAGAACGTCACACCCACGACTCCCCCGGGCACGCTCACCAGCCACTGCGCAGGGGCACCCTCTCCTGCCCAGTACCTCGTCGCCGCGGCAGCGGCACACGCTCCGGTTCCGCAGGACTGGGTCTCGCCGACGCCGCGTTCGTGCACGCGCATCCGGAGGCGTCCGACGCCGTCGTCCCCCACCAGCGGATCGGACGGAACCACCAGTTCGACGTTCGTCCCGGCCGGCGGAACGGGCCGGACCGCGGGTGCCCGGTAGAGCTCGGTCCGGTCCAGTTCGGCGTGCTCGGCCAGCGCCACGACGGTGTGCGGGTTGCCCATGCTGATGGACAGCGCGGGCCGGTCGACGTCGAGTCCTCCGATGCCCACGAGTGCATCCATGCCGCGTGCCACGGCGGCGTCCGGGAAGATGAATTCCCAGGGCCCCATGTCCACGGCGTACCCGTTCCCGGACCGGGTGACGCGCTTGACCCCTGCGCGGGTCCCGATCGCGAGTGCGCCGCCGTCGGGCAGTGCGGCGACGCGCTTGGCGAGGAGGAAGTGGGCGAAGACCCTCACGCCGTTGCCGCACATCTCCGAGACGGAGCCGTCCCCGTTGCGGTAGTCCATGAACCATTCCGCCTCGGGGTCGGTCTGCAGCAGGGCCCGGCCTTCGGGAAGCGCAGCGGACCGGACGGCGCGGATGTACCCGTCGGCACCGAGGCCCCGGTTCCGGTCGCACAGGGCTGCGACGAACGAGGCGTCGGTGGGCGCGGCGCCCTCGGGGTCGAGGGTCAGGATGAAGTCGTTGCCGGTGCCGTGGCCCTTGGTGAAGGACAGGCCCGCGGAATCGGAAGGGCGCGGAGCTGCGGAGGAAGGTGCTTCGGCGAGGAAATCGGTCACCGTCCTAGGATAGGTCCCCGCGCCCTTCGACGATCCCGAGCGCCCGCTCGACGAGGCCGGGTTCCTGCCAGTCGGTCCAGGCGACACGGGGGTCGCCGCGGAACCAGGTCAGCTGGCGCCGTGCGAAACGGCGGGTGGCGGCGATGGTGTCGTCGATGGCCTCCGCTTCCGTGAGGGAACCGTCGAGCACCCGGAGGAACTGCGCGTAGCCGAGGGCGCGCGACGCCGTCCGTCCGTCCCGGAGCCCGGCTGCGGCGAGGCGCTCCACCTCCTGCCCGAGGCCGGCCCGGACCATGGCGTGCACGCGCTCGGCGAGTCTCTCCCGCAGGACCTCGCGGTCGACGCCGAGACCGATCTGCACCGTCGGCTGGTGATACTCGCGCTTCGGCATGAAGGCGCTGAAGGGCCGTCCGCTGATCTCGAACACCTCGAGGGCCCGGATGAGCCGGCGGTCGTCGTCGATCCGTTCCGCGGACACGCTGTCCACGGCGCGCAGCCGCTCGCGGAAGGCGATGGTTCCGTCCAGGGCGATGTCGGCTTCGAGCCGCGCCCGGACCTCCGGGTCGGTGGGCGGGAACTCCAGCCGGTCCAGGGCTGCCCGAACGTACAGCCCGGATCCGCCGACGAGCACGGGGACGCGCCCGCGGCTGCGGATGTCGTCGATGGTCCTGCGGGCGTCCTCCTGGTAGGCGGCCACGCTGGCCTCCTCGGTGACATCGAGCACGTCCAGCAGGTGGTGCTCGATGCCCCCGCGTTCGTGCTCGGGGAGCTTCGCCGTGCCGATGTCCATGCCGCGGTAGAACTGCAGGGCATCGGCGTTGATCACCTCGCCCCCGAGCCGCTGCGCCAGGGCGACGCCGAGGTCGGACTTGCCCGATCCGGTGGGACCGACGACCGCGACCACCGGAAGGGTCAACGGGCGCTCCCCCGCACCGGCAGCGACGGCATGCCCAGGGACACGGCGCGGGGGGCCCCGCTGGCCGGCGCCGGGGCGGCGCAGGAGTCGGCCTGGCTCCTGTCCCACGCGTCGCCGGCGCGTGAGCGGCGCAGGGCGTACTGGTCGGTCGTCGGGTCTGACAGCAGGTGGAACGACGCCGCCTCCGTGATCGGCAGGGTGACGAAGTCACCCGGGCGTGGCACGTCGGCGCCGGAGGGTACGGAGAAGTGGACCAGCCGCTGGTCGCGGGCACGGCCCGTCAGGCGGTGCGTCTCGCCTCCCTTGCGACCCTGCTGGTCGGTGACGAGGACCTCGACGAGCGTGCCGACCTGGCGCGCGTTCTCCTCCCGCGCGATGCGGTCCTGGAGGGCGGTGAGGCGTTCGAAGCGTTCCTGCACGACGGCTTTGGACAGCTGGTCGGGGAGTTCGGCTGCGGGCGTACCGGGCCTCTTCGAGTACTGGAAGGTGAAGGCGGTGGCGAAGCGGGACCGCTCGACGACGTCCAGGGTGGCCTGGAAGTCCTCCTCCGTCTCCCCGGGGAAGCCGACGATGATGTCGGTGGAGATGGCGGCGTGCGGCATCCGCTCCCGGACGCGGTCGAGGATGCCGAGGAAGCGGCTCGACCGGTAGGAGCGGCGCATGGCCTTCAGGATGGAATCGGAGCCCGACTGCAGGGGCATGTGCAGCTGCGGCATGACGTTGGGTGTCTCGGCCATGGCGTCGATGACGTCGTCGGTGAAGGCGGCGGGGTGGGGGCTCGTGAAGCGGACGCGCTCGAGCCCCTCGATCGCCCCGCACGCGCGCAGCAGCTTCGCGAACGCGCCGCGGTCGCCGAACTCGACGCCGTAGGAATTGACGTTCTGTCCCAGCAGCGTGACCTCGACGGCGCCGTCGGCCACCAGCGCCTCGATCTCGGCGAGGATCTCCCCGGGCCTGCGGTCGCGCTCCTTGCCCCGCAGCGACGGCACGATGCAGAAGGTGCAGGTGTTGTTGCAGCCGACGGAGATGGACACCCAGCCCGCGTACACGGACTCCCGCTTCGTGGGCAGCGTCGACGGGAAGACGTCGAGCGACTCGAGGATCTCGAGCTGTGCGTCCTGGTTGTGCCGGGCGCGCTGCAGCAGGGCGGGAAGCGCGCCGATGTTGTGCGTGCCGAAGACGGCATCGACCCAGGGGGCCTTCTTCAGGATGGTCTCCCGGTCCTTCTGCGCCAGGCAGCCGCCGACGGCGATCTGCATGCCGGGCCGCGCTTCCTTCACGGCCTTCAGGATGCCGAGGTTGCCGTAGAGCTTGTTGTCGGCGTTCTCGCGCACGGCGCAGGTATTGAAGACGACGACGTCCGCCTGACCGTCCTCGACCCTGCTGAGGCCGGCGCCCTCGAGCAGCCCGGAGATGCGTTCGGAGTCGTGCACGTTCATCTGGCAGCCGAAGGTCCGCACCTCGTAGGTGCGCCGGTCGACGGCGCCCTGCGCTTCGTCCTGCGCCTCCGGGGCGCTGCTGGGGGTCTCATCGAGGGGAACGGGAAGTGTCATGCTCACGCCCTTAAGCGTACGGCGGGCACGGTGGGGGCCCACAATCGCCGGGGGCTGCTCAGTCCCGGGCCTCGGCCTCGGCCTCGGCAAGAACACCCTTCACGATGGAGAAGGCGGTTCCCGGACTGTACCCCTTGCGTGCGAGGACCCCGACGAGCCGCCGCACCTCCTTGTCCCGCACGGCACGGTCCGCGAGGTCGGCGCTCCCGCGCAGCTTGCGGCGGACGACGTCGCGCGCCTGGGCATGCTCGTCCTCATCGGAGACCTGGAGCAGCGCGTCCTCCGCCAGGTCAGGATCGATACCCTTGTCCGCGAGCTCCCGCCGGAGGGAGGACCGGGAGAGTGCCTTGGCTGCGGTGCGGGTCCGTACCCACATCCGGGCGAACTCGGCGTCGTCGATCAACTGGACTTCCTCGAACCGGTCCAGGAGTGCTGCGGCCACGGCTGCCGGGATCTCCCGGTCGGCGAGCTTCCGGGCGAGCTGGTGCCGGCTCCGTGCACCGAGAGCCAGCTGGCGGAGCAGGATGGAGCGCGCCTCGGACGCCCAGTCCTCGTCACTCCTGCTCGGCCCCGTCCCACCCGAGCGATCCCCGTCCGGCGGGCTGTCGAACCCGGGCAGGGAGTCGTCAGTCAGGAAGCCATCGGGCAGGGAGCCGTCCGGCAGGGACCCGTTGCTCCCGTCAGAGCCACGGGTTCCGCCGGACCACCGTCCGCGGGGTTCGCCCGCCGAGCCCTCCCCCGAGCTGTCATCTGTCCCGCTGTTCGCGGATCCACGCGCCGGCCGGCCACCCGCCGATCCTCGGCGTGCCGACCTGCCGCCCGAGGCACCACGGGCACGGCGGCCGCCGCGGACAGCGTCCGCGTCGGCAGAACCGTCGTCTGCCGAACCGTCATCGACGGGGCCGTCGGCGGACGCGCCGACGACGGGACCGAACGGATCATCGGCAGGAGGCCGCCCCGACGATCGCCGGCGAGAGCCCGGAGCGCTCCGCCCTGCTCCCCCTGCGCTGCGCGCACCGGAACGCGCGGCACCGAACGAGGCAGACCGGGTCAGCCCCTGGCGCTTCGCCGCAACCGGTCGGGAAGCCCCGTCGGGATCAGCCGAGCTGTCGGAGCCGAACCGGCCGAACGAGGTCCCCCAGTCGACCGGCCCGGATCCGGCATCCGTTGGCATGCGACCTACTCGCCGCTGACAGCCTTGAGCTTGGGAGCGTCAGGCTCTTCTTCGACCTGCACTCCGATGCCCAGCTTGACCCGGATCTTCTGCTCGAGCTCATCGGCCAGATCGGGATTGTCGATGAGGAACTTCCGGGCGTTCTCCTTGCCCTGCCCGAGCTGGTCGCCGTCGTAGGTGAACCAGGCACCGGACTTCTTCACCAGTCCGTTCTCCACTCCGACGTCGATCAGGCCGCCCTCGCGGGAGATGCCGTGGCCGTACAGGATGTCGAACTCGGCCTGCTTGAACGGCGGAGCCATCTTGTTCTTGACGATCTTGGCGCGGGTCCGGTTACCCACCGGGTTCACGCCTTCCTTCAGGGTCTCGATGCGGCGCACATCGATACGGACCGATGCGTAGAACTTCAGCGCCTTGCCACCCGTGGTGGTCTCGGGGCTTCCGAAGAAGACACCGATCTTCTCGCGCAGCTGGTTGATGAAGATCGCCGTGGTCTTGGTCTGGCTCAGGCGGCCGGTGATCTTCCGGAGGGCCTGGCTCATCAGACGGGCCTGGAGGCCGACGTGGCTGTCACCCATCTCGCCCTCGATCTCGGCACGGGGCACGAGCGCGGCGACGGAGTCGATGACGACGATGTCGATCGAGCCGGAGCCGATCAGCATGTCCATGATCTCGAGCGCCTGCTCACCCGTATCCGGCTGCGACACGAGGAGCGCGTCCGTGTCCACGCCGAGCTTCTTCGCGTACTCGGGATCCAGGGCGTGCTCGGCGTCGATGAAGGCTGCGATGCCTCCGTTGCGCTGTGCGCTCGCGACGGCGTGCAGGGCCACGGTGGTCTTACCGGAGGATTCCGGACCGTAGATCTCGACGATCCTGCCACGAGGAAGACCGCCGATGCCGAGTGCGGCATCCAGGGCGATGGAACTCGTGGAGATGGTTTCGATGGGCGCCCTGGTCTGATCACCGAGACGCATCACGGAACCCTTGCCGTACTGCTTGTCGATCTGGGCGAGAGCAGCTTCTAGGGCTTTCTCGCGGTCTGGAGCGGCCATTCTTCACCTCGGTTATTCATGGCCAACCGGCCTGTTTAAGTGTTCGATTCGACTGTAGTAGCCTGCGCCGACAGTTTGAGGTGGGGCCGCCGCTGTGTGCACAAGAGGGCGCCGCCTCCACCTCCATCATATCGCGGTCCGAACAGGTATTCGATTATTCGAGGGGATCAGCGTGTTCCCCTCGAGGGCTGCCACCCGCCTCAGCGGGGCTTCACGTCGCGTCCCAGCCAGCGCTCGCGCGGCACGTCCTGCGCCCGGCACACAGCCTCCCAGACCACCTTCGGATCGACCCCGGCACTCAGCGCCTCGGAGGCCGTCCTGTCGCCCAGTCGATCGACCACCAGGTCCCGGGCGAGGGTCCGCGAGTACCGCTCGCCGAACTCGTCGTCCATCAATCGCCAGAAATCGCTCAGCCGCATCTACCGTTCCCTGCTCTCGTGTATGGATCGTACGGCCGCAGCCCGCACGGCCGCCTGTCCCCTCTGATGCGTGCTCGTCCGGCGGCACGCACGGCAGGCCCTGTCCGGCACTCTCGGGGAACCACCGCGGGTCCTTCCGCCGGATCGGACCGCCTCACATGGTGCCACTCCCACCCCGGAACCCTACAATTGGCCCATGAACGCGAAGCCGAGCACCACCCACCCCGGCCCGGGCCTTGCAGCCTACCCCGGGGAAGATGCCGACACCGACGCGGCCATCGAGGCCCTCGAACAGCAGCTGAGCATGCTGTGGCGTCGCGCCAGGTCGAACTCCTACAAGGTGGCCCGCCGCGTGCACCCGGACATGGAGCCTGCCGCGTACGGGCTCCTCGTGATCCTGCAGCGCGAGGGCTCCATGCGCCTCACGGACATCGCGGCGAGCGTGGGCGTCGGCAAGCCATCGGTCAGCCGCCAGATCGCGATGCTGGAACAGCTCGGGCTCGTGCAGAAGGAGGCCGATCCGCTGGACGGCCGGGCCCAGTCCATCTCCCTGACGGACGCCGGCACGCGTCAGCTCGTGGCCGCCCAGACCGCCCGCAAGCAGGCGTTCCACCAGCTCATGGAGGACTGGGACGTGGAGGACCTGACCCGCCTCGGCACGCTGATCGCCCAGCTGAACAACACCTACACCAAGGACAACTGGTAGGAGACGGCAGGAAGGCCCGTCCCTGAGGGGGACGGGCCTTCCTTGTCGCGGACGACTAGCGGTTGGTTGCCGCGAGTCCCCGACGGAAATCGTCGTTCAGATCGTCGGTGAGATCCTCCCCGAACTCACGGGAGAACTCCTGGGGGATGGTGTCCGGGATCGACACGCCTTCTGCTTCTGCGAGGCGGTCGCTGACTTCCCGCAGCATCGAGGAAAGCGGCACCTCGAGTGCACTGCAGATTGATGAGAGGAGTTCAGAGGATGCTTCCTTCTGTCCACGCTCAACCTCGCTGAGGTATCCGAGGGAGACCCTCGCACTGTGCGACACCTCGCGCAGGGTACGGCCCTGGCGCTGGCGGACGTCACGGAGGACGTCGCCGATTTCATGGCGAAGAACTACCATCTTGCGCTCCTTAGGCTTGCGTTGTGCATCATCCGCCAACCCCACATCACGCCAACGGACAACGCCGTTTACGGATACGGGCTGCTTTACCATCTGTATCGCCTTGCTCCCTCATGAATGCGGCACCGCCGGATCGACGAGTGCCCCGTGATGATGACCTGCCCGATCTGCTTGAGCCTAAGTCGCCAACCCTATCAACGGCCGACAGAGTTTATAACTACCCCCGGCCACTGTTTGTTCCCTTGGACAAAGTCCCGAGAAGCTCGGTCAGCACCGCGTCGCAGGAGGCCGCCCGGATGCTGTCGCGGTCGCCGGGGAAGTGGTGTTCGAAGGTCTCCGTGCCCGCGGAGGACGAAATCGCCGTGAAAACGGTGCCCACGGGCTTGCCCCCATGGGCCGCGGGACCCGCGACGCCGGTCGTCGCGAGGCCGATATCGGCGGAGAACGCGGCCCGCGCGCCGTCGGCCATCGCGGCAGCGACCCGCGGATCCACGGCGCCCGCCGCCGCGAGGAGGTCGGCGTCGACGCCCAGGAGTTTCTGCTTGACCTCCAGCTGATAGGCGACCAGACCTCCCTGGAGGACGGCCGAGGCGCCGGGCACCCCGGCGATCGAGGAAGCCACGAGGCCGGCCGTCAGGGACTCGGCGGTCGCCACGGTGACGCCCAGGTGCGTGGCCAGTGCGACGACCTCGGACGCGGCACCGGCGCCATTCACCGGCGGCCTGCCGCCCGGAGGCGGATCGCCTGGAGCACGTAGTCGACGCCCGTCACCACCGTGATGACGACCGCCAGGGCCATGACCGCTGCGGCGAGCCACCAGGCCCAGGCGCCCGCGATGGCCTGCAGCGGGATGAGGAACAGCAGGATGGCAGCTGTCTGAACGACGGTCTTGAGCTTGCCGCCACGGGAGGCCGGCATGACGCCGTACCGGATGACCGCGAAGCGCAGCACCGTGATGCCGAGCTCACGGACGAGGATGACGACGGTGACCCACCACCACAGCTCACCCAGGATCGACAGGAGCACCAGGGCGGATCCGATGAGCAGCTTGTCGGCGATCGGGTCGGCGATCTTGCCGAAGTCCGTGATGAGGCCCCTGCTGCGCGCCAGGTCGCCGTCGAGCTTGTCGGTGTAGATGGCCACGACGAAGGTGCCGACAGCGAGCCAGCGGAACAGCCCGGCCCGCCCGTCGTCGAGCAGGAGGAACCAGATGAAGAACGGGACCAGCAGGATGCGCACGACGGTGAGGACGTTCGCGATGTTCAGGACCGGCACCGCCGGGCTCGGGGAGGTACTCACGATGTCAGGCTACCTGCCTGTGAGGTTCCACGCGTCGTTGTCACCGTCATCGCCGCCGTCCGATCTGTCTGCGCCGTCGTAGTAGTCCACGGCCTGCGCCCGGGAGGCGAGGTCGTCGGCGACGAGGTCGATCGGTTCGGAGGCTGCACGGGGCGCGGCCGGAGCCTCGTCGCCGCGCATGGCCGCGAGGACCGGTGCGAGGTCGTCGGGCTTGACGAGCACGTCGCGGGCCTTCGATCCCTCCGAGGGACCGACGACGCCGCGTGACTCGAGGAGGTCCATGAGCCGTCCGGCCTTGGCGAAGCCGACCCTGAGCTTGCGCTGGAGCATCGAGGTGGACCCGAACTGGGTGGTGACCACGAGTTCCGTCGCCTGCAGCAGGACGTCGAGGTCGTCTCCGATGTCGTCGTCGATCTGCTTCTTCGGCGCATCGACCGCGACGTCCTCGCGGTACACGGCCTGCAGCTGGCCCTTCACGTGTTCGACGACGCGGTGGATCTCGGACTCCGTGACCCAGGCACCCTGGACGCGCATGGGCTTCGAGGCACCCATCGGCAGGAAGAGGGCGTCGCCCTGGCCGATCAGCTTCTCCGCCCCCGGCTGGTCGAGGACCACCCGGGAGTCCGTGACGGACGACGTCGCGAACGCCATGCGCGACGGGACGTTCGCCTTGATCAGGCCGGTGACGACGTCGACCGACGGCCGCTGCGTCGCGAGCACCAGGTGGATGCCGGCGGCACGTGCGAGCTGCGTGATCCTCACGATGGAATCCTCGACGTCGCGCGGCGCGACCATCATCAGGTCGGCGAGCTCGTCCACGATGACCAGCAGGTAGGGGTAGGGCCGCACGACCCGCTTGGACCCCTCGGGCGGGACGACCTTGCCGTTGCGGACGGCCTTGTTGAAGTCGTCGATGTGCTTGTACCCGTAGTTCGCGAGGTCGTCGTAGCGCGTGTCCATCTCGCGGACGACCCACTGCAGCGCCTCCGCGGCCTTCTTGGGGTTCGTGATGATCGGCGTGATGAGGTGCGGGACGCCCTCGTACGCGGTGAGTTCCACGCGCTTGGGGTCCACCATGACCATGCGCACCTCGTCGGGTGTGGAGCGCATGAGGATGGACGTGATCATCGAGTTCACGAAGGAGGACTTGCCGGCGCCCGTGGCACCCGCGACGAGCAGGTGCGGCATCTTGGCGAGGTTGGCGACGACGAACCCGCCCTCGACGTCCTTGCCCACGCCCATCACCATCGGGTGGTCCGTCTTGCGGGCGTTGCCGGAGCGCAGCACGTCCCCGAGGGAGACGGTCTCGCGGTCCGTGTTGGGGATCTCGATGCCGATGGCCGACTTGCCCGGGATGGGCGACAGGATGCGCACGTCCGAGCTCGCCACGGCGTAGGAGATGTTCTTCGACAGGGCGGTGACCCGCTCCACCTTCGTGCCGGGAGCCAGCTCGATCTCGTAGCGCGTCACCGTGGGGCCGCGGGAGAACCCGGTGACCTTGGCGTCGACGTTGAACTGGTCGAGCGTGTGCGTCAGCGCGGCCACGACGGCGTCGTTGGCCTCCGACCGCTCCTTCGGCGGCGTGCCGGCGGGCAGGTAGTCCGACGGCGGCAGCGTGTAGGCGACGTCGCCGGCGAGCTGCAGCTGCTCCGTGCGCTGCGGGATCGGCGTGGGCGGCACCTGCGGCTGCACGGGCGTGGAGGGGACGATCAGCGCCTTCGCGGCGGGAACGACGTCGATGGCCTCGGTGGCGCCCTCCGGAGCACGCTCCGGCGCCTCGGGCACGGGCGGGCGGGCAGCCTGTGACCGCTTGAGCTCCTCGGCGGCGAGCTCCTGCTTGGTGGGTCGACGGACGCCCGGGGGGACCGCCGCCTCCGCCTCGCGGGCGCGGCGTTCCTCGTCCTCGATGACGGCGCGCTCGAACGCCTCGTCGCCGACATAGCCGTCCCAATCGGCGTCGTGACCGGCGTCCTGCTCGGCGTCGAAGGGGGCGTCCTGCTTGTCCTTGCCGAAGAGGCGCTTGCGCTTCTTCGGTTCGGGCTTGGCGGTGGCGCCGTGCGTCTCGTAGAGGTAGCTCTGGTCGTGGCCGTCGTCACGACGGTGCCCGGCACCGTCGGGGTCCTGGCCCATGAGGTGCTCGTAGAGGGTGCGGAGACGGCCCGGGATGTGGCGGAAGGGCGTGGCCGTGACGATCAGGAGTCCGAGGAAGATCGCCGTCGCCAGCAGGACCCCGACCGGCCAGGCCGTGAGGACGCTGCTGAGCGGACCGGCCACGAGGAAGCCCGCGACGCCGCCGGCGCGCCACAGCGCGTCCAGCCCGTCCGCGAGGCCCGGCCGGCCGCCCACGAGGTGTGCGATGCCGGAGCCGGCGAAGAGGATCACGAGCTGCCCGATGGCGATCCGGTTGTTGGCCCGGTGGCGCTCCGGGTAGCGGAACAGCCGGACGGCGCCGATACCGAGCAGGAAGGGGACGAGCAGCGCCATCCAGCCGAAGGTCCCGCCGGCGGCGGCGTGGACGATGTCGGCGGCGATGCCGGTCAGCGCCCACCACTCGACGGCCGCGACGGCCAGGGCGACCAGGAGGAGGAAGAAGCCGGAACCGTCCCGGCGGAGCTCGCGCTCCGGGTTGACGTCGTGCCCGAAGGTGCGGACGCCGGAACCGACGACGTGCGCCATGCCCATCCAGACGGCCCGGATGGCCCTCAGCGGAAGGGCCGGGCGGTCCTCCTGCTCCGGTTCCGGCGGGGTGGGGACCGGGCGGGTCTTCGCCGCGGTCCGCGCCGTCCCCTTCGCCGGGGCCTTGCTCCGGGAGGGTCCTGCAGCGGCGGTCGATCCCTTGCTGCGGGTCTGGTGCTGGCCCCGCGGGGCAGGGGACGTTCGAGTGGCCATGGTCCTCACGGTACCCGACGAAGCCCCCCAAACCTCGAATTCCCGCGCGCTGCAGGGCCCGTCAGGGGCAGGCGTGGCCCGCCGGGCCCGACGACGGCGCGGAAGGGCAGGTCAGGCCTCGAGGACGACGGGGATGATCATCGGGCGCCGGCGGTGGCGCCGGTTGACCCAGGTGCCGACGACGCGGCGCACCACCTGCTGCAGCTGGTAGGTGGTGTGGTCCTGGTTGTTCATGACGGCTTCTTCGAGGGCCTCGTTGATCTTCGGCTTGATCTCGTCGAACACGGAGTCGTCCTCCGCGAAACCGCGCGCGTGGATGTCCGGCCCGGACACGATCTTCCCGGTGGTGCGGTTGACGACGGTGATGATCGAGATGAAACCCTCCTCCCCGAGGATCCGGCGGTCCTTGAGGTCCGCGTCCGTGATCTCGCCGACGCTCGATCCGTCCACGTACACGTACCCGCACTCGACGGCGCCCACCACGCGGGCCCTGCCGTCCACGAGGTCGATGACCGAGCCGTCGTCGGTGAGCAGCACGTTCGACGCCGGGACGCCCGTCTGCTGCGCCAGCCTGCCGTTGGCAATGAGGTGCCGCGTCTCGCCGTGCACCGGCATGACGTTCTTCGGCTTCAGGATGTTGTAGCAGTAGAGGAGCTCGCCGGCCGCGGCGTGGCCGGACACGTGCACCTTCGCGTTGCCCTTGTGGATCACGTCGGCGCCGAGCTTCAGGAGCCCGTTGATGACCCGGAAGACGGCGTTCTCGTTGCCGGGGATGAGCGACGACGCGAGGATCACGGTGTCGCCCTTGCCCACGGTGATGCGGTGGTCGCCGTTGGCCATGCGGGACAGTGCCGCCATGGGCTCGCCCTGCGAGCCGGTCGACATGAGGACCACGCGCTCGTCGGGCAGGTCGTCCACGTTCTTGATGTCCACGAGGATGCCGTCGGGCACCTTCAGGTAGCCGAGCCGGGCCGCGATCGCCATGTTGCGCACCATGGACCGCCCGGCGAAGCAGACGAAGCGCCCGTGGGCGTGCGCGGCGTCGAGCACCTGCTGCACGCGGTGCACGTGGGAGGAGAAGGACGCCACGATGATGCGCTTGCGGACCTGCCCGAACAGGTTCTCGAGGACCGGGCCGATCTCGCGCTCCGACGTGGTGAATCCCGGGACGTCGGCGTTGGTCGAGTCCACCATAAACAGGTCGACGCCCTCCTCGCCGAGGCGGGCGAAGGCGCGCAGGTCGGTGATGCGCCCGTCGAGCGGGACCTGGTCCATTTTGAAGTCGCCCGTGTGCAGGACGTTGCCCGCCTCGGTGCGGATGAACACCGCGAGGGCATCGGGGATGGAGTGGTTGACCGCGACGAATTCGCACTCGAAGGGCCCGAACTGCTCGATCTGCCCCTCGGACACCGTGAGGGTGTACGGGCGGATGCGGTGCTCCTGCAGCTTCGCCTCGATGAGCGCGAGCGTCAGCTGGGATCCGATGATGGGGATGTCGCCCTTGAGGCGCAGCAGGTACGGCACCGCCCCGATGTGGTCCTCGTGGCCGTGCGTGAGGACCAGCCCGACGACGTCGTCGAGCCTGTCCTCGATGTAGGAGAAGTCGGGCAGGATCAGGTCCACGCCGGGCTGGGTCTCCTCGGGGAACAGGACGCCGCAGTCGACGATGAGCAGCTTGCCGGAGATCTCGAAGACCGCCATGTTGCGGCCGATCTCCCCGAGTCCGCCGAGCGGCACGATGCGCAGGGTTCCCGGCTCGAGGGCCGGCGGCAGGGCCCGGAGTGCCGGTCCGACGCCGGCCGCGTCGCTCATGCCCGGACGCCCTCGCGGCCGCCGAGCGCGTCGAGGTCCCAGCCGGCCTCGGCCAGGTCGGCGAGGACGGGGGCCAGTTCGCCCTCGTCGGGCTCCACGAGGGGCAGGCGCACGACGGCGTTCGGGATGGCGCCCTGGAGGTGCAGGATGTGCTTGGCGGACACGGCGCCGGGGAGGTGCGTCATGACGGCCCGGATCACCGGGTCGAGGTCGAAGTGGATGCGCCGTGCCTCGTCGAAGTCCCCCGCCGCGGCGGCGTCCACCAGACGGCGGAACGCGGCGGTCGCGACGTGGGCGCTCACGCTGACGACGCCGACGGCCCCAGCTGCCATCCAGGGCAGCGTGAGCCCGTCGTCGCCCGAGTAGACGTCGAGGTCGGTGCCCGCGAGGACCCGGGTGACGGCTGCGAAGTCGGCCTTCGCATCCTTGAGGGCCAGGATGCGGGGGTGTTCGGCGAGGCGGAACATGGTCTCGGTGGTGATGGGGATCGCGGACCGGCCGGGGATGTCGTAGACCATGATCGGCAGGTCGCTGGCCTCGGCGACCGCGGAGAAGTGGGCGAGCACACCCGCCTGGGTCGGCTTGTTGTAATACGGCGTCACAACGAGCTGCGCGTGGGCGCCGGCCCGCTCGGCGCGCCGTGCCATCTCCACGGAGTGCGAGGTGTGGTTCGTCCCCGTGCCGGCGATGACGCGGGCCCTGTCCCCCACGGTCTCCGCGACCACGCGGTAGAGGTCCTCCTTCTCGGAATCCTCCAGCGTGGAGGTCTCCCCCGTGGTGCCCGAGACGACCAGGCCGTCGCAGCCGTCGTCGACGAGCCGTGCGGCGAGGGCGGCGGTGGCATCGAAGTCCACGGAACCGTCGGCGGTGAACGGGGTGACCATGGCGGTCACGAGCGAGCCGAACGGGAGAGTGCGCGAGGGGGTTTCAACCATGGGTAAAACGTTACCCGGTCGGGCAGTGCCCGGTGGGACCGGCGCGTGCGGTTCCACAGGAGCGGCAAAGGTGCCTGTGGGACGATGACCGGATGCACACCAAGCCCTCCCGACGGTTGACCGGGATCGACGCGGCCCGTGGCGTGGCGCTCTTCGGGATGATGAGCACGCACGTCCTCCCGCTCTACACCCCGGGCACCACCGAGGCCACCTGGACGGCCCTGCTCTTCTCCGGCCGCGCGTCGGGCCTGTTCGCCGTGGTCGCCGGCATCGGCCTCGCGCTGCTGACGGGCGGACATGCCCAGCACCGGGACCGGACGCTGTCCGCGGACCGCCGCGGCATCGCGGTCCGTGCGCTGGTCATCGCACTGATCGGGCTCGTCCTCGGCGGCGTCGAGACGAACATCGCCATCATCCTCTTCCACTACGGCGTGCTGTTCCTGGTGGCGCTGCCGTTCACCGGGCTCAGGGTCCGGGCGCTCGCGGCCTGGGCGGCGGGCTGGCTGCTGCTGGCTCCCGTCGCGGCCTACCTGCTGCGCCCGGTCGTGGCTGCGACCGTGGACCCGCCGTCGCTCGGAGCGAATCCGATCTTCGAGCACTTCCTCGAGCCGGGGACGCTCGCCGCGGACGTCTTCCTGACCGGCTACTACCCGGTGCTGCAGTGGCTCGGCTTCCTCCTGGTGGGGATGGTAATCGGCCGGCTCGACCTCTCGCGCCTCGGCACGCAGCTGGCACTCCTGGGGGCGGGGGCCGCCGCGGCGATCGGGGCCAAGCTCCTCAGCGCTCAGCTCCTCGGGCCCGGCGGAGGCCTCGCCGCGCTCCTGCAGACACCCGACGGGAGCCGCTATCCGCTGGAGGCCATGCTCGACGTCGGACTGGCGGGCGTCGACCAGTCGGGGTCCTGGTGGTGGCTGGCCGTCAGTGCCCCCCACTCCGGAACCACCCTCGATCTGGTGCACGTGGCCGGTTCCGCGGCAGCCGTCGTCGGCCTGTGCCTGCTGCTGACACGGCGGTTCCCCGCGGCCCTGCTGCCCCTGTCGGCCCCCGGGGCCATGACCCTGACGCTCTACAGCCTGCACGTCTGCGTCATGAGCTGGGCGGACCAACTGGACCCCCTGCCCGAGCCGCTACAGCTCTTCTGGCTGCAGGTGGTGGGAGCGGTGGCGATCGGCATCCTGTTCCAGCGCGTGGGGTCGCGCGGTCCGCTCGAGCTGATCGCCTCCGGCGCCGCCACGGCGGCCCGCGACGGCCACACCGACGTGCGGCGCTGACCCGGGTCGCGTGCCCGGGGGACGCTCAGCGGGACGTGCCCGCGGGACCCTGCCGGTACAGCTTCCCGGCATCGCGCATCGCCCGCCGGGCACGCTTGCGGTCGCCGGCGGCGTCGTAGGCGTACGAGAGCCGGAACCAGCTGCGCCAGTTGTCGGGGTCGGCCTCCGTCTCGGCCTGGTACGCGGGGAAGGCTTCATCCGCCGCGGACCGCACGATTCGGCCCGAGGGTGTCCTCGGCAGGTCGTCGACGGGCAGCCCGCCCTCGCTCTCCAGCTGCCGGGCCATCCGCTGCGTCTGCGCTCCGAAGAGGAGTTCGCGGATGAGCGCCCAGGCCCCGATGCACGGCAGGAGCAGGTATCCGACCCCGATCGCCTTGGCCACCGGTTCTGGCGCACCGAGGAGCAGAAAACTGCGCTGGAAGGACACGACGAGCCAGAAGACCAGGAGCGCCGTGACGAGCAGGACGCCGAGCTTGACCTTGTGCTGCCGGTAGAACCCGGCCGCCGTCCTCATCGGCCGGTTCCCGGCAGGTCCAGGTAGCCGTCCAGTCCCACCGTCAGGCCGGGATACCGGGCCACCGAACGGATCCCGAGGAGTACGCCGGGCATGAAGGAGGCCCGGTCGAAGGAGTCGTGCCGGATGGTGAGCTGCTCCCCCGGGCTCCCGAGCAGGACCTCCTGGTGGGCCGTGAGCCCGCGGAGGCGCACCGAGTGGACGGGGACGCCGTCGACGCTCGCACCCCTGGCGCCGTCGAGCTGGTCCCGGGTCGCGTCGGGCGCCTCGGCGACGCCGGCCGCGGCGCGGGCGGCGGAGACGAGCTGGGCGGTCCGGACGGCGGTGCCGGACGGCGCGTCCACCTTGTCCGGGTGGTGCAGTTCGATGATCTCGACCGATTCGAAGTAGCGTGCCGCGCTGGCGGCGAAGGCGGTGGCGAGGACCGAGCCGAGCGCGAAGTTGGGGGCGATCAACACTCCGGTACCGGGGCTGGCGGCCAGGAGTTCCCCCAGCCGGTCGAGGCGCTGCGGAGTCCAGCCGGTGGTGCCGACGACGGCATGCATGCCGTGCTCGACAGCGAAGGCCACGTTGTCGAAGGTGGCGTCCGGGACGGTCAGGTCCACGACCACGCGGGCCCCGGCGGACACGAGGGTCTCGAGCGGGTCGCTGCTGCCGAGCGCCGCCACGAGGTCGAGGTCGGCGGCTGCGTCGACGGCCCGGACGGCCTCGGATCCCATGCGCCCCCTGGCGCCCAGTACGGCCACGGGCAGTAGTTCAGTCATGCCGTCCAGCCTACTGTTCGACCCCCGCGCCGACCCATTCCACGGTGCCGTCGGTGAAGAACTGCTCCTTCCAGATGGGGACGCGTTCCTTGACGAGGTCCACGAGGTCCGAGCACGCCCGGAACGCCTCGCCGCGGTGCGCCGCGCCGACGGCGGCGACGAGCGCCTGATCGCCGATCGCGAGGGGTCCGACGCGGTGGGCGACCCAGATCCGGATGCCGTCATGGCGGGAAGCGATCTCCTCGGCCACTTCCCGGATGATGCGCTCGGCGCTCGGATGCGCGGAGTAGGCCAGGGACACCACGTCGCGTCCGCCGTCGTGGTTCCGGACGACGCCGCTGAAGCCGACGATGGCTCCGCAGCGCGGGGAGTCGACGCCTGCGTGCGCCTGGTCGGGCGTGATGGGGGTGTCCGCGACGGCTGCGTGGACGACTTCACCGGTGGTCATGGGAGCCCTCCAGCTGGGAGCAGATGTGGTCGATGAGGGGTGAGAGCACGGCGAGTCCGTCGCGGACGCCTCCGGGCGAACCCGGGAGGTTGACCACGAAGGTCGAGCCGGCCGTGCCGGCGAGGCCGCGGCTGAGGACGGCGGTCGGGACCTTCTCGGAGCCCGCGCGGCGGATCGACTCCATGATGCCCGGGAGGCTGCGTGAGAGATAGGGCACGGTCTGTTCCGGCGTGGTGTCGTCGGGACTCAGCCCCGTCCCCCCGCTCGTGATGAGCACCGCCGGCCGGGACTCCAGGGCGGCGCCGATCGCCGTTCCCACGGCATCGCCGTCGGGAACCACGACGGCGTCGGCGACGGCGAAGCCGTGCTGGTAGAGCCAGTCCGCGATGGCGGGCCCGCACTCGTCCTCGTAGGTGCCGGCGGCGGCGCGGGTGGAGGCGATGACCACGGCGGCGGGGCGGAGGGTTGTCATACGCTCCAGTCTCCACTCTTGCCGCCGGACTTCGATACCACGCGCGTGCCGTTGATGACGGCGCGCTTGTCCACGGCCTTGATCATGTCGTAGAGGGTCAGCGCCGCGACGGACGCCGCTGTCAGGGCCTCCATCTCGACGCCGGTCAGCGCGGTGGTCTTGACGAGGGCGACGATCCGGACGGTGCCGCCGTCGGGTTCGAAGTCCACCGTCACCTTGGCGAGCGGGAGGGGGTGGCACAGCGGGATGAGCGTGGAGGTCTGCTTCGCGGCCAGAATGCCCGCGATCCGCGCGACGGCGAGGGCGTCGCCCTTGGGCAGGCTGCCCTCGGTGATGAGGGCGACGACGTCGGGCGTGGTCTCGAGGGTCGATTCCGCCACGGCCTGGCGGGTGGTGGCCTGCTTGCCGGAGACGTCGACCATGTGGGCCGTGCCGTCCGCGCGGACGTGGGACAGGCCCTCGGCGGAGGATGGGTTCACGATGGGATCCTTTCTGCGGGGTCCATTCAATCAGGAACTGGCAGCCCGGTGACGGGCACGTCCTGGGCGGCGAAGGGATCTTGCGGTACCGGCCCGATGAGCGTGACCTCGACGGAGTCCCCCTCCGCCAGCGACCCGACACCCTCCGGCAGGTGGACCAGGCAGTTGGACGCCGCGAGGGCGTGCAGCAGGTGGGAGCCCGGGCCGCCCACCAGCGCGACCTCGCCGTTCCGGTAGAGGCCGCGCCGGACCTGGTGCTTGGCCTCCGGGCTCCGGACGTCCTCGACCAGGACGGCGTCGAGGACGAGGCGGGGGGCCGGGGACCCGGCCACCCGGGAGAGAGCCGGGCGGAGGAACATCTCGAAGGAGACCAGGGCGCTCACCGGGTTGCCGGGGAACCCGAGGAACGGCACGCCGGAGATGGTGCCGCAGGCCTGCGGCCCGCCGGGCTGCAGGGCGACCGAGGAGAACTCCACGCTGCTGCCTGTCAGGGCCTGCTTCACCACCTCGTACGCTCCCTGGCTGATCCCGCCCGTGCTGAGCACGAGGTCGGTGCTGCCGGACGGGATGGCGGCGAACGCGTCCCGGAGGACGGCGGGGTCGTCGCCGAGGAGGCGGTGGCGGGTGACGTCGGCCCCCGCATCACGCAGGGCTGCCTCGAGCAGCGTGGTGTTGGCGTCGTAGATGGTGCCCGGAGCGAGCGGGGCGCCGGGCTCGGCGACCTCGTCACCCGTGGAGAGGAGCAGCACGCGGAAGCGCGGGCGGACCGGGACTCTGCCCACACCGCAGCCCGCGAGCAGCCCCAGCTGCGCCGGCCCGAGGAACGTCCCCGCCGGGAGTGCGGTCTCGCCCTCGGGGATGTCGCTGCCGGCCCGGCGCACGAACAGTCCCGCCTCGACGCCGCGGGGAAGTGTCACGGTCGCGCCGCCCGCGCGCTCTGCGGCGGAGTAGAACCGGGGAGGATCCGCGCGTTCGATGGGAACGACGGCGGCAGCACCGGGAGGCAGCATCGCGCCCGTCATGATCGGCGCTGCCGTGCCGCGCTCCAGGGCGGGCGGTACGGACCCCGCGGGGATGGCCTCCGCCACCACCAGCGCGCACGGGTCGGCGAGGTCGGCGGCGTGGACCGCGTACCCGTCCATCTGCGAGTTGTCGAACGGCGGCAGGCTCACCGGCGCACGCACGTCCTCGGCCAGGGTGCGGCCGAGCGCGTCGGCGAGAGGGAGCACCTCCGGGCGGCCGGCGTCGTACCCGCTGCGCAGGAGCCCGGCGACGGCGGCCTGGTGTTCGGCGACGGTTCTTCTCATTCCTGCCTTTCGGGCATCGGCCGGGGCTCGTCACGCGCTGCCGGGCGGTCCTGCACGTCGTCGCGCACATCGTCGTCCGGGTGCGCCGGGCCCAGGAAGGTCCGGGGTGGCCTAGGTCACCGTGAACGTTACCGTGTGCAGTCCCTCGGCGCCGTCCGGGGCAGGGTCCACGACGGCGTCGGACTGCACCCCGCCCTTCCGGTCCGTGGCGCGGGCCTGCACGGTGTGCCGGCCGGCGCCCAACTGCAGGGTCGCGCTGTACTGGCACCAGGTGTCGGCGGAGATGGGCCTGGCGAGGGTGGCTCGCTGCCACGGGCCGCCGTCGACCCGCACCTCGACGGCCCCGATGCCCCGCTGTTGCGCCCAGGCGACTCCCCCGACGACCACGTCGCCGGCGGGAACGCTCGCGCTCGCCCGCGGGACGTCGATGCGGGACGAGGTCTTCACGGGGCCCCGCTCGGACCAGCCGCGCGTGGACCAGTACGCAGTGTCGTCGGCGAAGCGGGTCACCTTGAGCTCCTCCACCCATTTGGTCGCGGACACGAAGCCGTAGAGGCCCGGGACCACGAGCCGGACCGGGAAGCCGTGCTCGATCGGCAGGGGCTCTCCGTTCATGCCGACCGCGAGGAGGGCGTCCCGCCCGTCCGTCAGGGCTTCGAGCGGTGTGCCCGCGGTGAAGCCGTCCACGCTCCGCGAGAGGACCATGTCCGCTTCGGGGCGTACTCCTGCCCGTGCGAGGAGCTCCCGGACCGGAAAGCCGAGCCAGCGCGCGGTGCCCGTGAGGTCCCCGCCCACGGGGTTGGACACGCAGGCGAGCGTGACATGGCGCTCGATCAGGGGCAGTGCGAGCAGCTCGTCGAACGTGATCACGACCTCGCGCTCCACGAGCCCCGTGACCTTCAGGGACCAGCGTGCCGGGTCCACGACGGGCACCACGAGGGCCGTGTCGATGCGGTAGAAGTCGTCGGAGGCCGTCACGAGGTCGCTCAGCCCGTCGATGCCGAGGTCCGCTCCCTCCGGTACGAATGACCCCTCCGGTGGTGGGACGGCGGCCTCCGTGGGCGCAGGAAGGGCGATCGAGGAGCGCTGCACCGTGACGGTGGACTGCGACGAGCGCACGGCTGTCGCGGCGGCCCCCGTGGCGGCTGCGACGACGGCGGCGCCGCCGGCTCCCTGCAGGAACCGGCGGCGGGCCGGGGAGGAGTTTCCGTGGTCGGTTCCCGCGCCGGTGTCGCTCCGGGCCCACGCGCGGAGCGCCCGCACCAGGGCGCCCAGGACGAGCACCGCCACCACCGCGGCGACGACCGGCCCTGCGAAGGACACGAGGGAGGACTGCGGCCGCGATGCCACCGCGACCACGCCGACGACTCCGAACCCGATGACGATCGCCCGTCCCGCGAAGGCGCGGCGGTACTCGAGCACGCCAGCGGCGACGGCGATCCCGGCGATGAGGACGGCGATCGTGGCCAGCAGGACGGCCTTGTCCGCGGTTCCGAACCAGGCGATGGCCCAGTCCTTCACCCCCGGGGGCAGGAGATCGATCACGGACGAGCCGACCGCGCTGACCGGGGTGACGGAGGGGCTCAGGGCGGCTGCCGCCAGTTCTCCGGCGATCACGCCCAGGCCCACCGCGAGGGCTCCTGAGGCCGCAGCCCATGTCCGCCGCCGCATTCTTCCTGCCTTCCGTCCGGGCCCCGTCGACGGCACGCTACCGGGCAGGGACAGTTCACCCGTTACACGAGCGCCGAAGCACCCCGGTTCCCCGGCCGGGCTCGGCGCAGCACCGGGCCCCTACCATGTCCGTCCCTGCCCTATCCGTCCCTACCGTGTCCGGGCGGGCTGCGGAAGACGGTGCCGTCCAGGGCCACAGCTAGGGCCGCCGGCCGCGGAGGGCGTACGCTCGTTGCATGGGAATCCAACTGGGAATGCCGGGACCCGCCCGCGGGGCTCAGGCCTCCGGCCTCCTGGACGCCCACGGCAGGCAGGCGACGGACATGCGCCTGTCGCTCACAGACAAGTGCAACCTGCGCTGCACCTACTGCATGCCCGCAGAGGGCCTCAACTGGCTCCAGAAGGACCAGGTCCTGTCCCGTGCCGAGATCGTGCGCCTGGTCCGCATCGGCGTCGACGAGCTCGGGATCCGGGAGCTGCGGCTCACGGGCGGGGAACCGCTGGTCCGGGCCGACCTGCTCGAGATCATCCGGGACATCCGCGCCGCCCACCCCGAGCTGCCCATCTCGATGACGACCAACGCGCTGGGCCTCGACCGCCGCGCTGTCCAGCTGAAGGAGGCTGGGCTCACGCGCATCAATGTCTCCATGGATTCGCTGCACCCCGGGACCTTCGCCCAGCTGACCCGCCGGCCGTTCCTCGACCGCGTGCTGCGCGGCATCGAGGCGGCCGCCGACGCCGGCCTCGGGCTCGTCAAGATCAACGCGGTGCTGATGCGCGGCATCAACGACCACGAAGCGCCCGACCTCGTGGAGTGGGCGGTGGCGCGGGGCTTCGAACTGCGGTTCATCGAGCAGATGCCCCTGGACGCCGATCACGGCTGGACCAGGGAGGGCATGGTGACGGCCGCCGAGATGCGCGCACTCGTCGAGACCCGCTTCGTCCTGACCCCTGATCCCCGCAACCGCGACGGCGCCCCCGCGGAACGGTGGGAGGTACGGGCCAGGTCCGCCCCCGACGTCGTCCTCGGCACGGTGGGCATCATCGCATCGGTGACCGAGCCGTTCTGCGCGGACTGCCGCCGCACGCGCGTCACGGCGGAGGGCAAGGTCATGAGCTGCCTGTTCTCGCGCGAGGAGACGGACCTGAGGGACCTGCTGCGGTCCGATGCGGGAGACGCGGCCGTAGCCCAGCGCTGGCGCGACGCCATGTGGCTCAAGCCCCGGGCCCATGGCATGGACCACACGGGCCTCGGCGCCGTGGACTTCGTCCAGCCGGACCGATCGATGAGTGCCATCGGTGGCTGATGTGCTCGTGAGGTACTTCGGAGCGGCCAAGGCCGCCTCGGGCGTCGATGAGGAACGCCTGCCGGGCGGGCGCACCCTCGCCGTCGTGCTCGCCGACCTGCGGGAACGTCCGGCCGTGCCGGGCGGGCCGTCGCTCGCGAAGGTCCTGGACCGCAGCAGCTTCCTGCTGAACGAGATCGCGCTCCGCGACCCCTCGACCGTCCTGCGCGACGGCGACGTGCTGGACATCCTCCCGCCCTTCGCCGGGGGTTAGAGCCGGTCCACGACCGGTCGGTCCGCCCTAGCGAGTGAAGTCGGCGTCGGAGTCGAACGGTCCGACGACGACAGTGGTCCGCGGAGCGGCCGCGAGCTCCTGCGCCAGCGCCTGGACCTCCTCGGCCGTCACGGAGCGGATGCGGTCGAGGGAGGCGTCCATGTCGACGAACTCGCCGGACACCAGCTCCGACCGGCCCAGCCGCGACATGCGGGAGCTGCTGTCCTCCAGTGCCATGACGAGCCCGCCGGAGAGCTGCCCGATCGCCTTGCGCAGTTCCTCGGCGTCGATGCCGCCCGCTGCCAGCCGGTCGAGTTCCGCGCCGAGGAGGTCGATGACCTGCCCCGTCTTGGCCGGCGAGCACCCCGCGTACATCCCGAAGTAGCCTGCGTCGGCGTAGGCGGCGGAGAAGGAGTAGGTGGAGTACACGAGGCCGCGCTTCTCGCGGACCTCCTGGAACAGGCGGGAGGACATGCCGCCGCCCAGGACAGCGTTCAGGACGCTCATGGCGAAGCGGCGCTCGTCGGTCGCGGTGAGGGACGGGCAGCCGATGAGGATGTTCGACTGCTCCACGGCCCTGCGGATCACGTGCACGCCCGTCGCCCCCTGGACCGGGACCTCGGTGGCAGCACGGCGGGGAACGGGCAGGGCCCCCTCCTCCAGCGCCCACCCGGCGGACACGAGGGCTTCCTGCACGAGCCGGCAGACCACGTCGTGGTCCAGCCCGCCGGCCGCGGTCACGACCAGTTCCGCGGGCGTGTAGTACCGCCGGTAGTGGGCGAGGACGGAGTCCCGGGGTACGGCCCGGATGGCCTCGGGGGTACCGCCGATCGGGCGTCCGAGCGGGTGGTCCCCCAGCACCAGCTCGACGAACTTCTCGTGGGCGACATCGGCGGGGTCGTCGCTGTCCATCGCGATCTCCTCGAGGATCACGTCCCGCTCCTGCTCGAGTTCGTCGGGGTCGAGGACCGCGGAGGTGACCATGTCCGCGATGACGTCGATGGCCATCGGCAGGTCGGAGTCGAGCACCCTCGCGTAGTAGCAGGTGTTCTCCTTCGCCGTCGCGGCGTTGGACTCGCCGCCGACCTCGTCGAAGGCGGACGCGATGTCCATGGCGCTGCGGCGCTCGGTGCCCTTGAACAGCAGGTGCTCGAGGAAATGGGTGGAGCCGTGCTGGCCCTCCGCCTCGTCCCGTGAGCCGACGCCGACCCAGAACCCGATCGTCGCCGAACGCTGCCCGGGCATCGCCTCGGTCAGCACGCGCACACCGCCGGGGAGGACACTGCGCCGGACCACATTGCCGCCCGGATCCCCGGCCACGAAGGTGGGATCGGAGCCGTTGCTGCCGGGACGGGGCGTCGGCAGCAGGGGCAGGGACACTATGGAGGACAGGGGCATCCTGGTCTTTCTGGTCGGTCGGGGGAAGTGCAGACGGCCCCGGCACCGACCGAATCGATTCGGTCGGCGCCGGGGCCGCGGTCGCTCAGGACGAGCGGGACGGACTAGGCGTCGCTCTCTGCGACCTCGGGCAGCTCGATGCCGGCGTCCTCGGACGGCTCGGAGGCGTCCTCGGCGACGACGGGCGAGAGCGAGAGCTTTCCGCGGTCATCGATCTTCGTGATCTCGACCTGGACCTTCTGGCCCACGGAGACGATCTCGTCGACGTTGTCGACACGCTTGCCACCGGCGAGCTTGCGCAGCTCGGAGATGTGCAGCAGGCCGTCCTTGCCCGGGGTCAGCGAGACGAAGGCGCCGAAGGTCGTGGTCTTGACGACCGTGCCCAGGTAGCGCTCACCGATCTCGGGGACCTGCGGGTTGGCGATGGCGTTGACCGCCGCGCGCGCAGCCTCGGCCGACTCGCCGTTCGTGGCGCCGATCAGCACGGTGCCGTCGTCCTCGATCGAGATGTCGGCTCCGGTGTCCTCCTGGATCTGGTTGATCATCTTGCCCTTGGGGCCGATGACCTCGCCGATCTTGTCCACGGGGATCTTGACCGAGATGATCCGCGGTGCGAACTCGGAGAGCTCGTCCGGGGTGTCGATCGCGGCCTGCAGGACGCCGAGGATGTGCAGGCGTGCTTCGCGGGCCTGCTTCAGCGCGGCAGCGAGCACCGAGGCGGGGATGCCGTCGAGCTTGGTGTCGAGCTGGATCGCCGTGACGAACTCCGACGTACCGGCGACCTTGAAGTCCATGTCACCGAACGCGTCTTCGGCGCCGAGGATGTCGGTCAGTGCCGCGTAGCGCGTCTGGCCGTCGACGACGTCGGACACGAGGCCCATGGCGATACCGGCGACGGGCGCGCGGAGTGGCACACCGGCGTTGAGCAGGGACAGCGTCGAGGCGCAGACCGAGCCCATCGACGTCGAACCGTTCGAGCCGAGGGCCTCGGACACCTGGCGGATCGCGTAGGGGAACTCCTCGCGGCTCGGCAGGACGGGCACGAGGGCGCGCTCTGCCAGTGCTCCGTGGCCGATCTCGCGGCGCTTCGGCGAACCGACGCGGCCGGTCTCACCGGTGGAGTACGGCGGGAAGTTGTAGTTGTGCATGTAGCGCTTGCGCGTGACGGGCGACAGCGAGTCGATCTGCTGCTCCATCTTGAGCATGTTCAGCGTGGTGACACCCATGATCTGGGTCTCGCCGCGCTCGAAGATCGCTGAACCGTGCACGCGCGGCAGGACCTCGACCTCGGCGGTGAGCTTGCGGATATCGCTCAGGCCACGGCCGTCGATGCGGACCTGGTCCTTGAGGATGCGCTGGCGCACGACGGCCTTGGTGAGCGAGCGGAACGCTGCGGACAGCTCGTTCTCGCGTCCCTCGAACTGGCTGCCGAGGGCGTCCATGAGCTCGGACTTGAGGGCGTCGGTGGCGCTTCCGCGCTCCTGCTTGTCCGCGATCTGGAAGACCTGGGACAGCTTCTCCGCGCCGGCCGACTCGATGGCGGCGTAGACGTCGTCCTGGTAGTCGAGGAAGACGGGGAACTCGACGGTCGGCTTGGCGGCGCGCCCGGCGAGGTCGGCCTGCGCCTCGCACAGGGCACGGATGAACGGCTTGGCGGCCTCGAGGCCGTCGGCCACGACCTCCTCCGTGGGAGCGGTCGCGCCGTTCTCCTTGATCAGGTTCCACGAGTTGTCGGTGGCCTCGGCCTCGACCATCATGATCGCGACGTCGTCCCCGGCGATGCGCCCGGCGACCACCATGTCGAAGACGGAGTTCTCGAGCTCCGAGTGCTTCGGGAAGGCGATCCACTGGTCGTTGCCACTGCCGTCCGAGACGAGGGCCACGCGGACGCCGCCGATCGGTCCGGAGAAGGGCAGGCCGGACAGCTGCGTCGACATGGACGCGGCGTTGATGGCCACGACGTCGTAGCGGACGTCAGGGTTGATCGCGAGGACGGTCACGACGACCTGGACCTCGTTGCGCAGGCCCTTGACGAACGCGGGGCGGAGGGGACGGTCCATCAGGCGGCAGGCCAGGATGGCCTCCGTGGAGGGACGGCCCTCGCGGCGGAAGAACGAGCCCGGGATGCGGCCCGCGGCGTACATGCGCTCTTCGACGTCGACCGTCAGCGGGAAGAAGTCGAAGCCTTCGCGGGGGGACTTGCCCGCCGTGGTGGCCGAGAGCAGTGCGGTGTCCTCGTCGATGTAGACCATGGCGGAGCCGGCGGCCTGCTGGGCGAGGCGTCCGGTCTCGAACCGGACCGTGCGTGTTCCGAAGCGACCGTTGTCGATCACTGCTTCGGCGAACTGAATTTCGGGACCCTCCAAGAGAGTCACCTCCGTTTCCTGGTATCGGAGGCAATCGGCACCCGACGTGGCTCCGCCCCTCATGGGCGGCCCACAGCACCCGGTCTTCGATCGAGATCCACGGAACGCGGGTGCGCTCCGGAGACCACTACCGAGGACCGCGAATGCGCGGTGCCGGTTGACTCCTGTTGTGCGGTGGTCCTGCTGGTGCAGGTCGTGCTGATACTGCCGGCTGCGGACACGGGGTCCGCCCGCCTGGTGCTCCGGTGTCCGGAGCCGGGCCGCGGCGGAGGGGCCCGTACTTCTTATCTAGCAGAGAAGGCGGCTCCCTCTCCAGGGGAGAAGATGCCGCCTTCCGATGCTACTTGATGCTACTTATCGACGCAGACCCAGGCGCTCGATGAGCGAACGGTAACGCGCGATGTCGGTGTCCCGCAGGTAGTCCAGCAGGCGACGGCGGCGACCGACGAGAAGAAGCAGGCCACGACGCGTGTGGTGGTCGTGCTTGTGCATCTTCAGGTGCTCGGTCAGGTCGAGGATACGACGGGAAAGCATCGCGATCTGAACCTCGGGTGAACCGGTGTCACCTTCGGCCAGGGCGTATTCCTTGATGATTTCCTGCTTGATGGCGGCGTCAAGGGCCACGAGTAACTCCTAGAGTTGTACCGTGAACAAGTGCTGAGCGTCGTTTGCACGACGTCACAGAAAAATCCAGCCACCACGGACTGCAGCCGGACCTGTGCCCAGTTTAGCGTCTGGGCCGTTGTTCTGTCGAAAGCAGCCCACGGGCCCTCTCGACGTCGAGTTTCATCTGCTCGATCAGGGCCTCGGGCCCGGTGTAGGCGATCTGGCCGCGCAGCCGCTCGACGAATTCCACGATGATCGCCTGTCCGTAGAGGTCGAAGTCCTGGACGCGCTCGGGCGGGCGGTTGATCACGTGCGCCTCGACCTGCCGGTCCACTCCGTCGAAGGTGGGATTGGACCCGACGGAGATCGCAGCCGGCCACCGGGTGCCCGCCTCGTCGACGAGCCAGCCGGCGTAGATGCCGTCCGCGGGGATGAAGCCCTGGGAGGAGGCTGCCAGGTTCGCCGTGGGGTACCCCAGTTCCCGCCCGCGGGCTGCCCCGTGGACCACCTCTCCGCGCATGCGGTGGGGGCGGCCGAGGATCCTCGCGGCGGTTCCGACCTCTCCGGCTTCGAGTGCTTCCCGCACCCAGGTCGAGGAGCACCGCCTGTCTCCGTCCTCGTCCGTCACGTCCAGGGGGTAGCTCGCACCGAAGTCGTCGATGGCGATGACCTCGAAGCCGAGCTTCCGGCCGAGGTCGCGCATGGTGTCGAGGTCACCGCTGTTGCCCCTGCCGAACCGGACGTCGTGGCCGATCACCACGGCCCGGGCCTTCAGGGCCCGGACGAAGACGCGCTCGACGAACTCCTCCGGCGAGTGCGCGGCGAGGTCGAGGGTGTACCGCATCATGAGCAGGGCATCGATGCCTGTCTCGGCGAGGGTCTCCACGCGGTCGTCGAGCCCCATGATCAGCTCCGGCGCCGACTCCGGCCGGTGGACCTGCGCCGGGTGCGGGTCGAAGGACACGACGACGGCGGCCGCGGCGCGCTCCCTCGCCGCCTCGACGACCTGCTGCAGGACGCGCTGGTGGCCGCGGTGCACGCCGTCGAAGTTGCCGAGCGTCAGGACGGAGGGCCCGAAATCCTTGGGCACACTGTCCAGATCTCTCCAGTAGAACACGCATCTCCTTCGCGATTCGGCCGATTCCCGCGGCCTCGGGTGTCCGGCGGGACGCCGCTCCCCATTATGGCCGACGCGAACACCGCGGGCGGCATCGGACCTCCGTGCCCGCCGGGGACCGGAGGCCCGTTGCGCGAGGGGATCCGCTAGTCGCGCTGGGCGAATTCCCGGCGCAGGTCGCTCGTCTTGGCGATGTACTTGTGCCAGACGAGCAGGGCAGGCGGGAAGGCGAGCTCGACGACCATGAGGACGATCATCACGTAGTGGGGGGTTCCGGAGAACGCCCAGGACAGAACCCGCCCGATGCCGCCCACGAACACCATGAGGCAGACGAGCCAGAGCATGTTCGCCCACTGGAACTTGACCGCGATCGTGATGAAGGCCGCACCGACGCCGACCATCATGGCCGAGAAGAACCGGAACTGGCTCTCCAGCGTGGGGTTGGCGGGGCTGGCTTCCGTCTCGGGCAGTCCCGCCGTGCCGAGGATCAGGTAGTAGGCACCGAACGCGGCGATGACGACCCCCACCAGGACGACGACGGTGCGGAACACGTTCCAGTCCCCGCCGGAGGCGGACTTGCCGGGCTTCCTGCCCTTGCCGCCTGCGGGAGCGGCCTTGCCGCGCTGCGGCGGTTCCGTCGGGGCGACCCGGTCGCGGTCTCCGGAGGGCACACTCGAGGGGATCGGCCCTGCGCCGCCAGCGCTGCGGGCATCGGACGACGGAGACCGTCCGGCTCCCGATCCGGTGGATTCGTCGTGCTCGGGGCTGTTGCTGGTCATGTCGCTCCCTGGAGGCAGGCTGGATCGGTGCTCTAGCGCCATACTCTCACGGCCGCAGGCACCCGGACCTATTTCCGGCGGCGCTGTCCCGGCCTGTTCCTGCGCAGCCAGACCAGCCCCAGGATCGGAAGGACCAGGGGGACGAACCCGTAGCCACGACCGAAGGCGGACCATACGGTCTCGCTCGGGAAGGCCTGCGGATCCAGGATGCTGAGGAGGCCCACCGCGACCACTCCGACGAGCTCGGTGGTGACGGCGACGACGGAGACGGCGTAGGCGCGCGTCCCGGCCCGTGCGAGGGACACCGTCGCCACGATGTAGACCACCGCGGCCACCGCCGAGAGGAGGTACGCGAGCGGTGCCTCGGAGAACTTCGTCGCGATCTGGAAACCGGCGCGCGCGGTCGCGGCCAGCGCGAAGACTCCGTAGACGGCGATCAGCAGGCGGCCCGGGCCCCGGGCGCGGCTCGTGTCCCCCGCACCCGCGGCGCTCTCCGCGCCCGATGCACCGACGCGCCCCGCGGGCGATCCCTCGTTCCGTCGACCGCTCACAGCCCGGCCACCCCATCCCAGATCTGCTCCATGCGGAAGAGCATGACGAAGACCGTCAGCCCGGCCGCGGCCAGTACGAAATTGCTCCAGCGCGTCCTCTCGAGGATGGACCACCAGAAGGTGCCCACGGGCACCAGGAGAGCTGTCAGGAGGTATCCCCAGAACTCCCAGGCCTCCCCCAGCACGGGCTCCCCCGTGAGCTGGCGGATTCCTGCAGCCACCGTGTACGCCAGGAGGAAGAGCTCGACGGCCGCGACGGAGAGGATGGTGATGTCGTTCGGCGGCTGGCGCACGAGGGCGGCGCCGATGCAGAGGACGGCGGAGACCGCGCAGACGAGCGACCCCACGAGGAAGAAGGGATCCACCGCTACTCCCTCCCGCCGGGCGCGAACACCAGCACGGTGCGGGCGGCTCCCCCGCGGTTCTCGAGCAGCGCCACGAGGGTCCCGTCCGGGGCGAAGGCGGCGACCTGGACGTCGGGCTCGTCGTTGGGCCCGATCTTCCGGCCGTGCGAGACGTCGGCGGCCTCCGCCTCGGACAGTTCCCGCACGGGGAACAGCGCCCGTCCGGCATCGTCCAGCGGAAGCACGTCCAGCTCCGCGGCGAGCTGCTCGAGGGTACGGGCCTGCCCGATGGAGTAGGGCCCCACCTGGGTCCGGCGGAGCGCGGTCAGGTGGCCTCCCACGCCGAGGGCTTCCCCGAGGTCGCGGGCGAGGGCCCGGATGTAGGTGCCCGAACTGCATTCGACCGTCACATCCACGTCCTGCAGCCGTCCGTTGCTGACCCGGCGGATCCCGTGGACGTCGAAGCGGTGCACGGTGACGGGACGTGCGGGGAGGTCCACCTCCCCGCCGGCACGGACCCGGGCGTAGGACCTCTCGCCCTTGACCTTGATGGCGCTGACGCTGCTGGGCACCTGCTGGATCTCACCCGTCAGCCGGGCGACCGCCGTGCGGATGTCCTCCTCGGTCACGGCCGCGGCGATGCTCCCGCCCGTGACCTCGCCCTCGGCGTCGTCCGTGAGGGTCGACTGTCCGAGCCGGATGGTGGCGGTGTAGGTCTTCGAGGTGCCCACGATGAAGGTCAGCAGGCGCGTCGCGCGGTTGATGCCGATCACCAGGACGCCGGTGGCCATGGGGTCGAGGGTTCCGGCGTGGCCCACCTTGCGGGTCCCCGCCAGGCGGCGCAGGCGCCCCACGACGTCATGACTGGTCCAGCCCTGAGGCTTGTCCACGATAATCAGCCCTGAGTGGACCTGCCCGGAATTCACGCCTCCCAGTATAGGGTCGCTGCTGCGCGCTCCCGGGCGCCCGCCCGCCGCGCGATACGATCCTGCGTATGCCTTCCGCTCCAGCCCACGTGGTGAATGTCCCGGTCAACCAGATCCGCGAGATCACGCAGGCGGCATGGGCCACGCCCGATTCCATCGTCCTCAGCATCGGCGAGCCCGCGTTCCCCGTCGCACGGCACGTGCTCGAGGCGGCCATGGCGGCCCTCGACCGGGACGACACCAACTACACGCCCAATGCGGGCATCGCCCCGCTTCGGGCCGCGTTCGCCCAGCGGTTCGCGTCCCTGTCCGGGGTCGACGACGACCCCTCCCGCGTCTTCGTGGTCGCGGGCGCCCAGCAGGGACTGCACCTGGCGCTCAGCACGCTGATCGCGGCCGGGGACGAGGTGCTCATCCCCGACCCGGGGTATCCGACGTTCACCATGACCGTGGGGCTGCTCGGCGGCGTCCCCGTGTCCTACCCCCTGGTGCCGCAGCACGGCTTCCAGCCCCTCATCGAGGACCTGCGGCGGCTCGTGACCGGACGCACGAAAGTGCTCATGCTCAACTCGCCGTCGAACCCCCTCGGCTCGGTCTTCGACACCGACCTCACGCGTGAGCTCGTCCGGTTCGCCCATGAGAACGACCTGTGGATCATCTCCGACGAGTGCTACGAGGCCTTCACCTACGACGTGCCCCATGTCAGCCCCGCACGCTTCGACGCCGGTGGGCCCGAGGCCGTCCCGGAGGCCGTCGAGGCCCGCGTCCTCACCTCCCTCACGCTGTCCAAGACGTACGGACTGACGGGTCTCCGCATCGGCGCACTCGTCACGCCGCCCGGGATGGAGACGCTCCTCAGCAACGTCATGGAGGCCACCGTGTCCTGCGTCTCGGGCCCCTCGCAGTACGCCGGGGTCGCCGCCCTGACCGGTCCGCAGGACTATGTCCGGACCGCCCTCGACCACTACCGTGCCAACCGGGACGCGGCCACGGCGGTGCTGGACGAACGCGGGATCCGCTACCTCGACGCCCGCGGCGCCTTCTACCTGTGGGCCGACCTCTCCCACGCCACCGGCGGGGACGTCCGGGCGTGGACCAGGGCGTTCCTCGCGGAGCAGGGAGTCGCGCTCGCGCCGGGCACCGCCTTCGGGTCGATGGGTGAGGGCTGGGTGCGGATCGCCCTCTGCGGCAGGAGGGACGAGCTCGTCGAGGGGCTGTCCCGGCTCCCCACTCCCCGCGCCTGAGCGCCACCTGGGGAAACGACAGAAGGCAGCCGACCCGCAGGTCGGCTGCCTTTCTGGTGCGTGCCCCGGAACGGGAGCCGGAGCTAGCTGTACTGGGCCATCAAGTTGGTGACACTCGGGTGATGGGTGTGGTTCCGATGCCGGTGTGGATGCGTTCAGTGTTGTAGTGCTGGAGCCAGGGTGCAAGGGCGGCTTGGCGTTGAGCGCTGCTGGTGAAGACCTGTCGGTAGGCCCATTCGGTTTGGAGTGTGCGGTTGAAGCGTTCGGCTTTGCCGTTGGTCCAGGGGCAGTGGGGTTTGATGAAGCGTTGAACGGCTCCGAGGTCCGCCACGGCCCGGGCGAATGCGGCGGAGTTGCGGTAGGCGAAGGCGTTGTCGGTGATGACGCGTTCGATACGGGTGATGCCTTGTTCGGCGAAGTAGGTGCCGGCGCGGACGAGGAATCCCGCGGCGGTTACGCCTTTTTCGTCGGGGAGGACTTCGGCGTACCCGACCCGGGTGTGATCATCGATGGCGACGTGGACGTAGTCGTAGCCGATGCCGCGGCCTCTGACCTGCTCGGAACGTCCGTGCGCCCGCCAGCCACCGCCGGCCGGTATCCGTCCGAGTTTCTTGACGTCCAGGTGGACCAGCTCGCCAGGGGTGGTGCGCTCGTACCGGTTCGAGCTCGCCCGCGACGCACGGATTGGGGTCCCGGTGAGCGGATCGCAGTCCGCCAAACGTGGCACCTGATGGCGGTGCAGGATCCGGGTCACGGTCCGTGCCGGGACACCTGTGACTGCCGCGATCCGCAACGGCCCGAAGCGCAGAGCCTGCCGGGCCTGCAGGACTTCCTGTTCCCGATCGGCGCTGGTACGCCTGGGCGATGATCGTGGTCGGCTCGAACGGTCCCGCAGCCCCGCGGTTCCTTCGGCCCGGTACCGGCCGACCCACCGGTACGCGGTCTGCCGGGACACGCCCAACTCAGCAGCGATATGGGCGACCGGGCGACCTGCAGCCATCCGATCAACAATCAACTGTCTTCCATGCACCGTCAGACGAGCATTAACGTGGGACACGAGGACCTCCGGTCGCGAAGTGTGGGAACTAGACAGCTCCACTAAGCCCGGAGGTCCTCCCTCATATCAAGCCCCAAGCGTCAACAACGTCCCAGCCCAGTACAGCTAGCGCCCGGCCTCGTCCTCGTCGGAGGTGCGGTAGGGATCGGCGTCCCCCGCGAAGTCCGCGCCCTGGGCGATCGCTGCCACCTCGGCGTCGCGCTCGCGGGCCTTCTGCAGCAGCTCCTCGAGGTGGCTGGCGTTGACCGGCACCTCGTCGGGGACGAATTCGAGCGTCGGCGTCAGGCGGGCGGTGATGTTCCTGCCGACCTCGGCGCGCAGGACGCCGCGGGCGGACTCGAGCGCCATCCGCGTGGCCTGCTGCTCCTCCGGGTCGCCCAGCACCGTGTAGTACAGCGTCGCGTGCTGCAGGTCGTTGGTGACGCGGGCGTCGGTGATGGTCACGGCTTCCAGCCGGGGATCCTTCACACGGCGCCGGAGCGCCTCCGCGACGATGACTTTGATGCGCTGCGCGAGCCGCGCGGCGCGGGCCGGATCTGCCATTGCTGATACTCCTAGGGAAGCGGATGAGGGTGGGGAACCCGACGTGCGGGCTCCGGCTGTACGACAGCACAGGCGCCCGGGAGAACCAGGGCGCCTGTGCTGACCTACCTCCTAGACGCGGGGCTTCTCCCGCATCTCGAAGGTCTCGATGGTGTCGCCTTCCTTGACGTCGTTGAACGAGCCGAGGCCGATACCGCACTCGAAGTCCGTGCGGACTTCGGTGGCGTCGTCCTTGAACCGCTTGAGCGAGTCCACGGAGAGGTTGTCCCCGATGACCTTGCCGTCACGGAGGACGCGCGCCCTCGTGTTGCGTCGGATGATGCCCGAGCGGACGATCGAACCGGCGATGTTGCCGAACTTCGAGGAGCGGAACACCTCGCGGACCTCTGCGGTTCCGAGCTGCACCTCCTCGTACTCCGGCTTGAGCATGCCCTTGAGGGCGAGCTCGATATCGTCGATGGCGGCGTAGATGACCGAGTAGAAGCGCATGTCCACGCCTTCACGCTCGGCAAGGTCCGCGACGCGCTCCGCCGGCTTGACGTTGAAGCCGATGATGATCGCGTTGTCGACGGTCGCCAGGTTGACGTCGTTCTGGGTGATCGCACCGACGCCGCGGTGGATGACGCGCAGCTGCACGCCCTCTCCGACGTCGATCTTGAGCAGCGAGTCCTCCAGGGCCTCGACGGCACCCGACACGTCACCCTTGAGGATGAGGTTGAGGGTGTCGACCTTGCCCTCAGCGACGGCCTGGTCGAAGTCCTCGAGGCTGATGCGCTTGCGGCGCTTGGCGAGGGCCGCGTTGCGGTCCGCGGCTTCGCGCTTCTCGGCGATCTGGCGGGCGGTGCGCTCGTCGTCGGTGACGAAGAACGTGTCACCTGCGCGGGGCACGTTGGACAGACCCAGGACCTGGACCGGACGCGACGGCTCCGCCTTCGTGACGATGTCGCCGTTCTCGTCGAACATGGCACGCACACGGCCGTGCGCCGTACCGGCGACGATCGTGTCACCCACGTTCAGCGTTCCGGACTGGACGAGCACCGTTGCGACGGCACCGCGTCCGCGGTCGAGGTTCGCTTCGATCGCGATACCGCGGGCGTCCTTGTTCGGGTTGGCCCGCATGTCGAGGGCCGCGTCCGCGGTGAGCAGGACGGCCTCGAGGAGGTCGTCGATGCCGACGCCCTGGAGAGCGGAGACGTGCACGAACATCGTGTCGCCGCCGTACTCCTCGGGCACCAGGCCGTACTCGGTGAGCTGGCCCTTGACCTTGTCCGGGTTCGCGCCTTCCTTGTCCATCTTGTTGACGGCCACGACGATCGGCACGTTGGCCGCCTGGGCGTGGTTCAGCGCCTCGACGGTCTGGGGCATGACGCCGTCGTCGGCCGCGACGACCAGCACCGCGATGTCCGTGACCTTCGCACCACGGGCACGCATGGCGGTGAACGCCTCGTGGCCCGGGGTGTCGATGAAGGTGATGGCACGCGTGCTGTCCTCGTGGACGTGCTGGATCTGGTAGGCACCGATGTGCTGGGTGATACCGCCGTGCTCGCCCTCGACGACCTTGGTGTTACGGATCGCATCGAGCAGTCGCGTCTTACCGTGGTCGACGTGGCCCATGACCGTGACGACCGGCGGACGCACCTCGAGCTCCTCGTCGCCCTCGGCTGCCAGCTCGGCGTCGAAGTCGATGTCGAAGCTGCTGAGGAGCTCGCGCTCCTCGTCCTCGGGTGAGACGACCTGGATCTTGTAGCCGAGCTCCGTGCCGAGCACCTCGAAGGTGTCCTCGTCCAGCGACTGCGTCGCCGTGGCCATCTCACCGAGGTGGAACAGAACGGTGACCAGTGCGGCGGGGTTCGCCTCGATCTTGTCGGCGAAGTCCGTGATGGACGAGCCGCGGCGCAGGCGCACGATGGTGTTGCCGTCTCCGCGGGGTACGCTCACGCCACCCAGCGAAGGAGCCGACATCTGCTCCAGTTCCTGCCGCTTCGCCCGCTTCGACTTGCGCTGCTTGCCACGGCCGGCTCCACCCTTGCCGAAGGCACCGGCAGTGCCGCCGCGTCCGCGACCGCCCTTGCCGAAGCCGCCGCCGGCGGGTGCACCGCTGGGGCTGGCAGGTGCTCCACCGGGACCGCGGCGCGGACCGGCTCCTGCACCTGGGGCACCGCGGCCGGGGGCAGCGGGACGTTCGGTGCGGTTGGGCATCATGCCCGGGGTAGGACGTGAGCCGGGGGCTCCGGCCGGACGGGGAGCGCCGGGACGCGGCGCGCCCGGGCGGGGTCCACCGGCGCCGGCTGCGGGACGGGGTCCACCTGCACCGGCTGCGGGACGGGGTCCACCCGGACCCGCGGCGGGACGCTGCTGGGCATCGTCACGACGACCGGGCCGGGGCATGCCCTGCGAGGGTGCGAACGGGTTGTTACCCGGACGCGGCGGACGCTCCGACGCGCCGCGGTCTGCACCACGGTCGGTCTCACCACGGCGGGAGCCCATGCCCTGCGAGGGTGCGAACGGGTTGTTGCCCGGACGTGGCGCTCCACCGGGACGGGCGCCCGAAGGACGGGTGGTACCCGCGGCAGGAGCAGCGGGCGGGGTGGCCGGACGCGGAGCCGGACGGGCGCCCGGCGTCGAGCCCTGCGTGCCCTGCTCGGGTGCGGGGGTGCTCTGTGCAGCCGGGGCAGGAGTGTCCTGCGCGGCGGGGGTTTCCGCGGGAGCGGAACCGTTCGAGAACGGTGATGCCTGTGGGGCAGCCGGAGCGGCCGGAGCAGCCGGGGCGGCAGGGGCGGGTGCTGCGGGAGCGGCGGGGGCGGGTGCCTCCGGCGCGGCCTGGGCAGCGCCCGGCTTCGGGCCCGACGGCGCGGGGGCCGCGGGGCGTGAGGGGGCAGGGGCTGCGGCGGGCTTGGTGCCGCCGGCGGGGAATGCGCCGCGAAGTTTCTTCACGACCGGGGCCTCGATGGTGGATGAGGCTGAACGGACGAACTCGCCCAGTTCCTGCAGTTTCGCAACTGCGTCTTTCGAGGTTATACCGAGCTCTTTCGCAAGCTCATGTACGCGGACCTTGGCCACATTTCTCCTGTCTCGGTCCGCACCGAGTCAGGCACGAACCGTCTATTTCCTACTGCTGATCCCAGCCGCTAGGGCGCCTGGTAGACCGAATGCAGAGCGCAACGGATTGATCATCGTTGCGCACTCATCGCTGGGTTCTCATCGGGTTTCCATGAGGGTACTGACCCGCTTTCCGGGAGGACGGTGGTGAATCGGAGCGTTCATCTCGACGCTCCAGGTGTGCCTGGAAGTCCGCTGCCAACTGAGCAGTGTCCACCGGTCGGCGGAAGGCCCTGTGAAAGGCTTTCCGCTTGACGGCCGTTTCCATGCATGCCGGGTCGGGGTGCAGCCAAGCACCCCGTCCGGATAGCCGGCGCCGCTCATCGATGACGGCGACATCCTGCCCGTCGATCGGTCGTGCGACAACCCGCATCACGTGTGACTGGCGGTCCCGCCGGCGGCATCCCACGCAGGTGCGTATCGGATGGGTGTCCTCCGGCTGGTGCCCGGACTCTTCTCGGTGAGCAGTATCTTCTCGGTGAGCAGAGTCTTCCGGGCGCGACCCGACATCAGTCGTATCCATTCTACCCCTTCCGGCCCCGCCGGCAGACCGGCCGGCCTAGGCCTTCGCGGCGGAGGCGGGCTTCGCCGCGTCGGACACGATGTCGATTCGCCAGCCGGTGAGCTTCGCGGCGAGGCGGGCGTTCTGGCCTTCCTTGCCGATCGCGAGGGACAGCTGGTAGTCCGGCACGACGACGCGTGCGGACCTCGTGGCCTCGTCCGTGATCGTCACCGAGGTGACGCGCGACGGCGACAGCGAGCTCGCGATGAAGGACGCGGCGTCGTCGTTGTAGTCGACGATGTCGATCTTCTCGTCGTTCAGTTCGTTCATGACGGCGCGGACGCGCGTGCCCATCTCCCCGATGCAGGCACCCTTGGCGTTCACGCCCGGGACGTTGGCCTTCACGGCGATCTTGGTGCGGTGCCCCGCCTCGCGGGCCAGGGCCACGATCTCGACCGTCTTGTCCGCGATCTCCGGGACCTCGAGTTCGAAGAGCTTCCGGACGAGGCCTGGGTGCGAGCGGGACAGGGTGATGGAGGGGCCCTTCATGCCGCGGTGCACGTCGACGACGAACGCCCGCAGCCGGGTGCCGTGCAGGTACTTCTCCCCCGGCACCTGCTCCGGCGGCGGCAGCACGGCCTCCACCGATCCCAGGTTGACCTGGATCATGTGCGGATTGGTGCCCTGCTGGATCATGCCGGCGACGAGTTCGCCTTCCTTGCCCCGGAATTCGCCGAGGATGTTGTCGTCCTCGGCGTCGCGCAGCCGCTGGAGGATGACCTGGCGCGCGGTGCTCGCGGCGATGCGGCCGAATCCGCTGGGGGTGTCGTCGAATTCGCCGACGGTCTCGCCGTCGTCGTCCTTCTCCGTCGCCCAGATGGTGACGTGGCCGTTGCGCCGGTCGAGCTCGGCGCGGGCGGTCTCGTGGGCGCCGGGTGTGCGGTGGTACGCGATGAGCAGTGCCTGCTCGATCGTGGGCACCAGCTTGTCCAGCGGGATCTCGCGCTCGTGCTCGAGGAGCCTCAGCGCGCTCATATCAATGTCCATGTAGGTCTCCTTACGCGGGGTGCACGGCGCCGGAGATGTCCGGATCGGCCCCATCGCTGTTCTCGTGGTGTTCGTCCTCAAGATGCGCGAATTCGACCTGGACGGTCCCCTTGCGGATCTTGGAAAACTCGAGGGCGAGCGGATCGCCCTGCTTCGGCTTCATGCCCTTCTTGACGGGCAGGTGCGGGATCAGCCGGATTCCCGTGGCGGTGACGTCCTGCAGGCGGCCGACGACGACGTCGCCGGTCACCGGCTTGACCTCGACCACGCGTCCCACGCTGCGGCGCCAGTGCCGCGGTTCGGTGAGGGGACGGGACACCCCGGGTGAGGAGATCTCGAGGTTGTACGGGCGGTCGTCATCCTGGGGGTCGCTGTCCATCGCGGCCGAGAGGTCCGTCGAGATCGCCGAGATCACATCGAGTCCCACGCTTCCCGAGGCGTCCTCGGGGAGGTCCACGACGACGTGGACCGTGCGGTGGGAGCCGGCGACCTTGATGTCGACGTCCTCGAGGTAGAGGTTGTGCTGTTCCACTACGGGCTGCAGCCTGGTCCGCAGGCGCTGGGCTTCGGCCTGCAGCTCGGCCTCCAGGGCCGATTTGCGGGTCGGAGCATGTTTTTCGTTCCCGGACCGGACCGCCATGGCTGCCTCCCACTCGATGATGTTGTCCTCCAAGAGTACCGACATTCCGCGGTGCCGGGTGTAGGACCGGGTGAAACGCAACCCACCGTGGCATCATCGGGAACTGTGAACATGCGGGCGGAGACGGGCGGGCAGCGGGTGCGTGGAAGCCGCGTCGCCGGACGCGTCCTGCGCTGGTCCGCGGGGCTCATCGGGCTGTTCGCCGTCGTCCTGCTCATGGCGGGAATCGTCGTCGGGATCGGGCTCCGGTCCGCCGAACCGCCGGCCCCCGTCTACTCGGCCGGCGAACAGGCCCAGCTCGACGCCGAGGGACGGTACCGCGCACTGGCCGCCGACGCACGGGCCGCGGCGGCACTCCAGCCGGCCCTCGAGGCGGCCCTCGGGGAGAGGCTGGCAGCGGTCGCGGCCGACCTGGACGCGCAGGCGGACGCCGTCTCCCTGCCGCGCTCCCCCGCCCCGGCACCGGAGGGGACGGATGCCGGCGGCGCGTCGGCCGGTTCCACGTCCGCCGGTTCCACGTCGGCCGGCACGCCCATCGACCCGGTCCCGGCGACGGGAGCGTCCTCGAGCGCCGAGGTGCCGGTGGACGGACCGCGCCTCCTGTCGATGCTCCGGGACAGCGCCCTGCGCAGCCTGCGGGACGCCGTCGACGCCGAACCCGGTCCCGCACGTGTGCTGGCCTCCGCAGGAGCCAACCAGTGGCGGCAGGCGGTGCTCATCGGACAGGCGCTCGGGACCGAGCCCGGCCTCCCTGCTGCCGACACTCTGTCCGCCGCGGACCTCACAGCCGACGAAGCCGGGCTGGTCGCTCCCACCGGTCCTACCTCGTCCACCGGTCCTGCCCCGTCAGGAGGCCCCGCCGGCGTCCCCGCTCCTACTTCGTCAGCCGACCCTGCCGGCGCTAACGACCCTGCCGACGCGCCCGCTCCTAATTCGTCAGGAGACCCTCCCGGCGCACTCACACCCGCCTCGTCAGCCGACGCCGCCAGTCCGGACGACTGCGCCGGGACCCCCCTCGGCACCGAGGCCGACCGGCAGGCCCTGCAGAACGCGAAAAGGGCCGAAGACGAGGCCCGCTACGGCTACGAGGTCGCCGCTGCACTGGTGCCCGACCCCGCAGCTGCGCTCGCACGGTCAGCTGTCCATCAGGCGGCAGCCGACGCCGCCGCCCGGCGCCTCGCGGAGCTCTGCGTCCCCGTGGCGCCTGCGCCTGCGGGCTTCGCGATCGCCCCGGCCTTCCGCGCCGATCCGGAGGCAGCCCTCCGGGAGCTCGAACAGGACCACGCCGAGCTGTACGCCGGCCTCGTGTCCGCTGTCGGCCCGGACGTCCGCGCGTGGGCCGTCGCCTCCTACAACGCGGCCGTCCAACGCAGTCTCGAGGCCGGAACGCCGCTCGACGCCTTCCCCGGTCTGGCGACGGAATCCGGGGCCGGATCCGCCGGGGATTCCGCCAGCGCAACGAGGCCGGGGGCGACTTCGGCTCCCGAGGACGCGCCGGCACCCGAGGGCACTCCGGCACCGGCAGGGCCGAACGGTGGCTAGCGACCAGGACCGCACCCCGGGCGGTCTTCCGGACCTGCCACCCCGGCTCCTGCAGAGCGCGCGGAGCATCGACGGCGGTGCCCGATGGACCCGGGAATGGCGGGAATTGCTGGCCGGGAGGCTCGACGCCTGGAACCTGGTCCTCGACCTGCGGCACGGACAGCCCGTGTGGGCGGGCCGATGCGCCGTCGTCGTACCCGTCGTCCGACGGGACGGCAATGACCCGGCGGAGGCCGTCCTCAAACTCACGATCCCGCACGACGAGGCCGTGCCGGAACCCGATGCGCTGGAACTCTGGGACGGGACAGGGGCGGTGCGCCTGCTCGCGGCGTCGCGCCCCGACTTCGCACTGCTGCTCGACCGGCTCGACGGCGACCACTCCCTGATGGACGTCCCGCTCGACGAGACGCCCGAACCGTGGGGCCGTGTCCTGCGCCGGCTGTCGATACCGGCCGGCGACAGCGCCCCCTGGGCCGCGTTCCCGCACCTCGCGTCCGACGCCGAGCGGTGGACGGACACCCTTCCCGCACGGTGGCACGAACTCGGCGAACCGTTCCCGCGGTGGCTCATGGAGTCTGCGCTCGAGGTGTGCCAGTCGCGCGGCATCGTGGGGCGACGGTCGGAGCGCGACGTCCTCGTGCACTCCGACCTGCACTACGGGAACCTCCTGCCGTCCTCGCGGGGACAGCTGCGGGAGTTCACCGCGATCGACCCGAAGCCGGTGCTCGGCGACGCCGAGTACGCCCTGGCGCCGATGCTGTGGAACCGCCTGTCCGAGCTCGACGCCGCGGACCCGGCAGGTCACCTTCGTGCCCACTCCACGGCCCTGGCGGCGGCCGCCGGTCTCGATGCCGGCCTCGGCCGGGGCTGGACCGTCGTCCGCGAGGTGCGCAACGCGCTGTCCTACCTCGCCCATGGTCGGCCGGGCGACGCGCAGCGGTCCCTGTGGGTGGCGAGTTCGGTGCTCGGGCGGACGCTGGACGGACTGCCGCCGGTCGGCGAGCTGCCGGTCCTCTAACGCTGCAGCGCCCGCCGGCTGCTACTGGCGCGGGCTGCTACCGGGCCCCGGCCAGGAACGGGCGCACGTTCTCCACCCAGACGTCGGACCCGAGCTTGAGGATGAGGGCCCCCACCACGGCGAGGAACACGATACGGATGAACCTGCTGCCCTGGCTGATCGCCATGCGGGACCCTGTATAGCCACCGGCCATGTTCGCGACACCGAGCAGGAGCCCCAGCCCCCACAGGATGGAGCCGTTCGGGAGGAAGAACATCAGGGCACCGAAGTTCGTCGCCATGTTCACGATCTTCGCCTTCGCGCTGGCACCGAGGAAGTTGTAGCCGAGCAGCGTGACCATCGCGATGATGAGGAAAGAGCCCGTACCAGGCCCGATCAGGCCGTCGTAGAACCCGATGACGAGCCCGATCGCACCGGCCGTCCCGTAGTGCCGCGCTCCCTGGTGCCGCAACTGCGTGAGAGTCCCGACCGACGGCTTCAGCGCGGTGAACACCGCGACGGCGATCAGCGCCACCACGATGACCGGCTTGAACACCGACGACGGAAGGGACGCCGCGAGAACCGCCCCACCGAAACTGCCGAGGAGGGCGATCCCCGCCATCGGCAGCGCCGTCTTCAGGTCCGGGTGGGCCCGCCGGTAGTAGGTGACGGCGCTCGTCGTCGTTCCGAAGATGGACCCGAGCTTGTTGGTGGCCAGGGCCTCGACGGGCGCGATGCCGGGTACCAGCAGCAACGCCGGCAGCTGCAGCAGGCCCCCTCCACCGACGACGGCATCCACCCACCCGGCGGCGAACCCCGCGACGAGCACCAGCAGGATCGTCGCGAGGTGCAGTTCCTCGAGTCCCGAGCCCACCGCGGACTAGGAGGCGGCGAGTCCGCGCAGCAGCGCGGCAGCCTCGGCGACGGGGACGTTCTGCGCCTCACCCGTCCTGCGGTCCTTGACCTCGAGGACCCCGTCGGCCAGCCCACGCCCGACGACGACGATGGTCGGCACGCCGATGAGCTCCGCGTCGCCGAACTTCACGCCCGGGGACACCTTGGGCCGGTCGTCGTACAGGACGGCGAGGCCTGCCGCCTCCAGCTCTGCGGCGAGCTTCTCTGCGGCCTCGAACACCTCCGCACCCTTGCCGGTCGCGACGATGTGGACGTCGGCGGGAGCGACGTTGCGGGGCCAGACGATGCCGCGGTCGTCGTGGTTGGACTCGGCGAGGGCGGCGATGGCGCGCGTGACCCCGACACCGTACGAGCCCATGGTGACCGTGGCGAGCTTGCCGTTCCGGTCGAGGACCTTCAGCCCGAGCGCGTCCGCGTACTTGCGGCCGAGCTGGAAGATGTGGCCCATCTCGATGCCACGGGCAGCGATCAGCGGACCCGATCCGTCGGGTGCCTCGTCGCCCTCGCGCACCTCGACGGCCTCGATGACGCCGTCCCAGGTGAAGTCGCGGCCCGCGATGAGCCCGAAGACGTGCCTGCCGTGCTCGTTGGCACCCGTGATCCACGACGTGCCGGGAACCACGCGGGGGTCCACGAGGTACCGGAGGCCAGTGGACGCCTCGGCGCCGATGACGGCGGAATCCAGTGCGATTCCCGGGCCGATGTACCCCTTGACGAGGCCCGGGTGCTTCTTCAGGTCCTCCTCGTTGGCTGCCTCCACGGCGACCTCGCCGCCCGTCTCGAGGTGGCCGGCGATGTTCGCCTCGATGCGCTTGAGGTCCACGGTGCGGTCGCCCGGCACACCGACGACGACGATCTCGCGCTCGCCGGTGGGCAGCACGGCGGCCAGCACGACGTTCTTGAGGGTGTCGGCCGCGGTCCAGGCACGGTCGTCCCGGGGCACCGCCGCATTGGCGTGGTCCACGAGGGTGCCGATGGTGGGGGTGTCGGGGGTGTCGCGCACCTCCGCTGCGGGTGCCTCGGCGTAGTCGATCGGGTCGGGAACGACCGTGGTAACGGCCTCGACGTTGGCGGTGTAGCCGCCGGCCGACCGGACAAAGGTGTCCTCGCCGATGGGCGTCGGGTGCAGGAACTCCTCGCTCTTCGACCCGCCCATGGCCCCGGCGGTCGCCGTCACGGGAACGACGTCGAGGTCGAGGCGCTCGAAGATGCGGAGGTACGCGGCGCGGTGCAGCTGGTAGCTCGCCTCCAGGCCCTCGTCGTCGATGTCGAACGAGTAGGAGTCCTTCATGATGAACTCGCGTCCGCGGAGCAGCCCCGCACGGGGGCGGGCCTCGTCCCGGTACTTGGTCTGGATCTGGAACAGGCTCACGGGGAGGTCCTTGTACGAGGTGTACAGGTCCTTCACGAGCAGGGTGAACATCTCCTCGTGCGTCGGCGCCAGGAGGTAGTCCGCGCCCTTGCGGTCCTGCAGGCGGAAGATGCCGTCGCCGTACTCGGTCCAGCGGTTGGTCGCCTCGTAGGGCTCCTTGGGCAGCAGCGCCGGGAAGTGGACTTCCTGTGCGCCGATGGCTTCCATCTCCTCGCGGACGATGGCCTCGACCCGGGCGAGGACCTTCAGCCCCAGCGGCAGCCAGCTGTAGATACCCGGCGCCGCGCGCCGGATGTAGCCCGCGCGCACCAGGAGGCGGTGGCTCGCGACTTCGGCGTCGGCTGGATCTTCACGCAGGGTGCGCAGGAAAAGGGTCGAGAGTCGTAAGACCACGCGGGTGTCCGTTCATATCGGTACTGCCATTCACCTTCCCGCCGTCCGGCGGGAAACAACAGGTACCAATCTAGCGGGTTCCGTCCGCCGGACCGCCGCGGGCCACCGCGCCCGCGACCCCTCCTCAGAAGAGGATGGTCGCGAACGTGTCCACCTGCTCGAAGCCCACGCGCCGATAGGCCGCGAGGGCCCGGGCGTTGTAGGAGTTCACGTAGAGGCTCACGGTCGGGGCCAGCGAGCGGGCGGCGACGACGACGCCGGCCATGTAGGCGGCGCTCAGTCCCCTGCCCCGATGGTCGGGGTTCATCCAGACGCCCTGCACCTGCACGGCCTGGGACGACACCGTGCCCAGTTCGGCCTTGAAGACCACCTCGCCGTCGTCGCCGAAGGCGGCGAGCGAGTGCTTGCGGCTGATGAGGGACGCGACGCGGCGCCGGTAGTGGTCCGACCCGCCGATGAACGGCGAGTAGCCCACCTCCTCCTCGAACATCGCAGCGCAGGCGGGCAGGAGCCGGTCGAGTTCGTCGGGCCGCGTGAACCGGAGGTCGGGCGCGGGGGCGAGCAGCGGGTCCGTGTCGATGGCCATGAGCGGCTGCGTGGGGCGCACGTCGAACGGCTCGGCGCTGTAGTCCTCGAGCGTCGACCACAGGTCCATGACGCCCTCGGAGAGCCCGAAGATCGACGAGAAGGTCCGGCCCGACCGGCCGAGGTGGTCGCCGAAGATGGCCCCGGTCTCGTCCGTCACACCGATCGGCACGAGGTTCACTCCCGCCCAGCAGGCGGCACGCAGCTCGTTGTGCCGGAACATGCCGATGATCTCCCCGCCGGAGAACGACGGCGCAGCCGTGCCCATGGACTCGAGGTGGGAGGCTACGAACACGTTGGCCACCGGATCGGCGGCGACGATCGCCCAGAGGTCCCTCGTGTCCTCCTCGCCGAGGACCCGGAAGGACCAGGGCCCTTCGGGATCGGGCTGGGGCCTAGCTAACGGTAACCATGGGGCCACCCTGGCCAGCAGTTTCGCCATCAGCCTCACCCATTTCCTCTGCGAGCCGCATCGCTTCCTCGATGAGTGTCTCAACGATCTGGTCCTCGGGGACAGTCTTGATGACCTGGCCCCGAACGAAGATCTGCCCCTTGCCGTTGCCGGATGCGACACCCAGGTCGGCTTCGCGGGCCTCGCCCGGCCCGTTGACGACGCAGCCCATGACGGCCACGCGCAGCGGGACCTCCATGCCCTCGAGGCCGGCGGTGACCTCCTCGGCGAGCGTGTAGACGTCCACCTGGGCCCTGCCGCAGGACGGGCAGGACACGATCTCGAGCTTGCGGGGACGCAGGTTGAGCGACTGCAGGATCTGGTTGCCCACCTTGATCTCCTCGACCGGCGGGGCCGAGAGCGAGACGCGGATGGTGTCGCCGATGCCCTTGGACAGGAGCGCCCCGAAGGCGGTCGCGGACTTGATCGTGCCCTGGAAGGCCGGTCCGGCCTCGGTCACGCCGAGGTGCAGGGGCCAGTCACCGCGCTCGGCAAGCAGCTCGTAGGCCCGGACCATGATCACGGGGTCGTTGTGCTTCACGGAGATCTTGAAGTCGTGGAAGTCGTGCTCCTCGAAGAGGGACGCCTCCCAGACGGCGGACTCGACGAGGGCCTCGGGCGTGGCCTTCCCGTACTTCTCCATGAGGCGCGGGTCCAGCGAACCGGCGTTGACGCCGATGCGGATGGAGGTGCCCGCGGCCTTTGCGGCTGCAGCGATCTCCTTGACCTGGTCGTCGAACTTCCGGATGTTGCCGGGGTTGACGCGCACGGCCGCGCAGCCGGCGTCGATCGCGGCGAACACGTACTTCGGCTGGAAGTGGATGTCGGCGATCACGGGGATCTGGGACTTCTTCGCGATGATCGGGAGCGCGGCGGCGTCGTCCGCGGACGGGCAGGCCACACGGACGATGTCGCAGCCGGTGGCGGTCAGTTCCGCGATCTGCTGGAGCGTCGCGTTGATGTCCGTGGTGGGGGTGGTGGTCATCGACTGGATGCTGATCGGGGAATCCGATCCCACGCCCACCGATCCGACCTTGATCTGACGGGTCTTGCGCCGGGGGGCGAGGACGGGCGGCGGTGCTGCTGGCATTCCTAGGTTGACCGAGGTCAAAACATCCTCCATGCTGGCGGCCTTGACCGCACGTCTGACGAGATTCTTGATTTCATTATCCACCCGCCCCAACGACCGACGGCCTTGTGGCGATCCAGGTCACACGAGGTCGCGGAACGCTCCGACGACAGGATTCCACCCGATGGTCTTGACGGCCGCGATGGCTCCGGCGACGGCGAACGGGTCCTGGCTCACGAGCTGGTTGAGATCCGCCTCGGTCTCGGCGGAGAAGACCAGGAGGGCACCCGTGCCATCGGTGAAGGGGCCGGAGGTCAGGACGCGGCCCTGCTCCACGAGCCCCTGCAGCCATGCCCTGTGGGCCGGCCGGTGCTCGTCGCGGAGGTCGTTGTGGTCGGGGCTGTATACGTACTCGACGGCGAAGATACTCATGGGCTTCACCCTACGGGACCTGTAGCAGGTAGACCTTGATGATCGTCGCCACGCCTGCCGCCCAGAGCATCGAGGCCAGCGTGCCGATAATGAACCGCTCGGAAGCCGCGGGGGTCTCCTTGAGTTCGGCGTAGCGCCCCAGCGCCTTGACCGCGACGACGTACGCGATGGCGACCGGCTGCCCGCCCAGGATGGCGACGGTCACCGCGAGCCGCTCGAGCACGCCGATGACCAGCCCTCCGCGGAGCACGCCCGGCGGCAGGGCGTCGACCGGTGCCTGGGGCGGATCGGCGGGTGGAGCGGGGAGGTCGAACTGGGGCTGGTCCGCCGGCTCGGGCGGTTCCTCGCGGCGCCGTTCCGCGGTGTCCACCGACCGGGCCAGGCGCAGCACGAGCATGGTCACGGGTGAGCCGATGCCGCCCGCCACGAGCAGCGCCACCGCGATCCATAGTGCGTCCACCGAGCCTCCTTCGTCCTTCCTCCATGTCTACCCCACAGCACCCCCAACGGTGCTGCTCCCCCGTTTGCGGTCAGGGCGGGCCGCCGAAACGACACATATGACCGCGAAGAGACCCCTCGGGTGGTCTTTTATGTCGTGTCGACGGGCGGGGAAGGGGGGCGGGACGACGACGGCGGCTGGGCGAAAGCTTCAAGGCGAGTTACGTAACGGCAGGCGAGCCGTCGAAACGACAGACATGACCACGATGAGACCTCTCGGGTGGTCTTTTGTGTCGTCTCGGCGGACGCGGGACGACGGGCGCGGGACGACCGTGTGTCCTCCCACCAGCGCGACACAGCTAGGCGCTCGGCTCCTCGGCCGCGCCGTCGACCCAGGCCAGGAGGCGGGCGGCTGCGGGCCGGACGGCGTGCTCCTCGTGCCAGGCGGCGCGGGCCGCGGCCTTGCTCACTGCCTGCGGGCTGATGCCGAGCGTCCGTGCCACGGCCGTCTGCGTGCCTCGCTCGCCGGGCTGGAGGAGGTCGAGGATGCGCCACTCGGCCTCCGAGCGGCCCATGACGTGCCGGCCGAGCAGCGCGAGCACTCCCTCCGCCTCCCCTGCGCCGCCGGCCCGGCCATCCGGCCCCTCGACGGCGAGGGGCGCGCGGTCCCCCGTCCTCTTGGCGCGGTCGACGGCTTTCCGGGCAGCGACGAAGGCCGACCCACGACCCTCCCGGGGAGAGGCCGGAAAGGGCTGCTCCACTTCTCCGATGCCGATCCCGACGTACCAGCCACCCGCACGCAGGCAGAGCATCGTGGCCTCGACGACGTCGGCCGCGGAGGCCACGACGCCCTGCGCCTCGTCGCCGACGGACCGCTCCCAGGGCAGCACCGTGGGAATGGGATGCAGGAGCTCAAGCAGGTCCGGGACGCGATCCTCCGAGGATCGGCTGCCCGCCTGGTCGATGGTGAGGACGAACACTCGTCAACCGTATGGGGTTGAATTCTGAAATACAACCGATCAGCCGAAGAGGTCGACCGGCTTCACGATGTCGGCGTAGACCAGCAGGACACCCATCCCCATGAGCAGGACCGCCACGGCGTAGGTGAGCGGCAGGAGCTTGGCCATGTCGAAGGGCCCGGGGTCCGGCCTCTTCAGCAGGCGGGCGATCCCGCGACGGAGCCCCTCCCAGAGCGCTCCCGCCACGTGCCCGCCGTCGAGCGGGAGAAGCGGGACCAGGTTGAACACGAACAGGGCAAGGTTCACGCCGGCGACGAGTCCGACGAGCGTCGCCGCGCGGGAGGCCACGGGGATCTCCTCCATCGCGGAGATCTCCCCCGCGATCCTGCCGACGCCCACCACACTGATGGGACCCTCCGGATCGCGCGGCGCATCCGAGAACGCTGCCTGGCCCACCTCGACTACGCGTTGCGGGAGGTTCAGGACCACTCCCGCGACGCGGGTCAGCGAGTCACCGACGGCCGGGAGGACCGCGCTCGCCGGCTGCGGCACCAGTTCCTGCGTCGACCCGACGCCGATAAAACCGACCTCCTGGGTCACCGCGTTTCCCTCGTCGTCGACCTCGACGGCGCCGTCGGCCGTCGTGACCGGCCGCTCCGTCAGCAGGGGCGTGATGGTGGAGTCGACGGTCTCGCCGTCGCGCACGTAGGTGATGCCGACCTCGCGGCCCGCTGCGTCACGGATCCAGCCGGAGAACTCGTCCCAGTTCGTGACCTCCCTGCCGTCGAAGGCGACGACCCGGTCCCCCGGCTCGAGGCCCGCCTCGAAGGCGGGGGCGGCGGGATCGTCCGGGGCGCAGTCGGTCTGGCCGGTGGCCGCCTGCTGGCTTGCCGGCACCACGCACCGGTAGACCTCCGACACCGTCGTTGTCGCCTGGGCGGTGCCGAAACCCATGATGAGCACGGCGAACAGGACCGTCCCGATCAGGAGGTTCATCAGTGGCCCGCCGAGCATGATGACGATCCGCTTCCAGATGGGCAGCTTGTAGAAGACACGGTTCTCGTCGCCGGGCTGCAGCTGTTCGGCGGCGGCCTGCCGGGCGTCGTTGGTGAGCTGCTGGAAGACACCGGTGCTGGACTGCCGTACCGCGCCGGCCGCCGTCGTCGCGGGAGGGAACATGCCCACCATCGAGACGTAGCCGCCGGCAGGGATCGCCTTCAGGCCGTACTCGGTCTCCCCGCGTCGCCGGGACCAGATTGTGGGACCGAAACCCACCATGTACTGCGTGACGCGGACCCGGAACAGCTTCGCGGGTACCAGGTGCCCCACTTCGTGCAACGCGATCGACGCCGCGATGCCGATCACGACGAAGAGCACGCCGGCGATGAACAAGAGAACAGTCACAGCTTTTCCTTCTGGCCTTCCGAACGGGCTGCCGTGTCCGGCAGCGGCGACCCCAGCGGAGTTTCCTCGAGGCCACAACGGACCCGGGCCCTCGCCCGTGCCCATCGCTCCGCGTCGAGCACCGCAGCCAGGGTCAGCGCTCCACCGGCATCCCCGCTTTCTTCGGCGCGCTGGTCGTCGACGACGGCGGACACGATGTCCACGATGTCAGGGAAACCTATGGCTCCCCTGTGAAAGGCGTCCACGGCCTCCTCGTTCGCGGCGTTGTAGACGGCCATGCGCGTGCCGCCCTCGGCTGCCGCGCGCTTGGCGAGCGAGATCGCCGGGAAGGCCTCCTCGTCCAGCGGCTCGAACGTCCACTCGGCGGGCCGGCTCCAGTCGCAGGCACGCGCCGAACCCGGCACCCGGAACGGCCAGCCGATCCCGAGGGCGATCGGGAGGCGCATATCGGGCGGGGAGGCCTGAGCCAGCGTGGAACCGTCGATGAACTGCACCATCGAGTGGATCACGGACTGCGGGTGGACGACGACGTCGATCCGCTCCAGCGGGATGTCGAAGAGGAGGTGCGCCTCGATCACCTCGAGCGCCTTGTTGACCATGGAGGCGGAGTTCGTGCTGATCACCCGGCCCATGTCCCATGTCGGATGGGCGAGGGCCTGCGCCGGCGTGACGTCCTGCAACTGGGCGCGCGTCCGGCCACGGAACGGGCCACCCGACGCCGTGAGGACCAGGCGGTCCACCTCGTCCGCCGTTCCGCCGCGGAGCGCCTGGGCGATCGCGGAGTGCTCCGAGTCGACGGGGACGAGTTGCCCGGGGGCGGCCGCCGCCCGCACGAGCGCTCCCCCGGCGATCAGCGATTCCTTGTTGGCCAGTGCGAGCAGGTGTCCGGCCGCGAGCGCGGCAAGGGTCGGCTCCAGGCCGATCGAGCCGGTGATGCCGTTCAGAACGACGTCGGCGTCGGGCCAGGCCGCCACCTTCGCTGCGGCGCCGTCGCCCGCGAACAGTTCCGGCGCGTACCCGGTGGCACCGGCCGCGTCGGCGGCCCGCCCGATCGCGCGGTCGAGGTCCGCCTCGGATGCGGAGGCAACCCCCACGGCGGGAGCCCGGACCGCCACGGCCTGGCGGGCCAGAAGCTCCAGGTTCCGCCCGCCGGCGCTGAGTCCGGCGACGCTGAAGCGGTCGGGAGCCGCGGCGATCACCTCGAGTGCCTGGGTCCCGATGGAGCCGGTGGAACCGAGGATGGAGACGCGCCGGTGCTCCCGGGAGGGGTTGCTGAAATCCATGGCCCCAGTATCCCGCAGGTTGTCGGCGTCCATCCTCCCGGCTCCGTCGGGGTCGGCTGAACCCGAGGGCGGGCAACCCCTTGTGCGCCTCGCGAGCGGTTCCTTCTGGCAGCGGGACCACCGGCTATTTCGTCAGTGCGAGGTGATTGACTATGGCCATGATCACAGGATCGGCGGCGCTGCTGAACCTCGAGGACGCCTACGACGAGGCAACCTGGGACTGGCCCGCGGATCCGTTCGAGGAGGTCCTCGGCCGGGGTGGGGAGTTCAACGATGCCGGGATCGACGAGCACGCCCGTGCGGCCGTCGAAGGTGCTTCGCCGTACGGCCTACTGGGCCGGCTGCTGGACACCGGATCGGGACCTACGGACTCGCCGAGTCTGGCCGTCACGCTCGATCTCCTGCGGGCCACAGACCGGTTGGCCTCCTGGACCGCTGCGCAGCGGGCCCGCCTGGTCGCCCGGGTCCATACCTTCAGCAATCCGGACCACCACTCCTGGTCCGGTCCGGCCTCGTCGCTGGCCTTCACCGAGACGGTCGCCGAGACCGCGGCGCTGCTGAAGCTGTCCGAAGGGTCAGCGGCCCGGCTCGTCTCGGAGTCACTGGCGTTGACCGGCCCGTTGACGGCCACACTGACGGCCTTGGAGAACGGCGAGATCTGCTCGGGGCGAGCATCGGTCATCGTCGAGCAGTCCCGCACCCTTCCGGACGAGGCCGTGGCCGCGTTCGAGAGCGAGATCCTGAGAGTCGCGGGGGATCTGAACCGGCCGAGGCTCACCGCGCGGTGCCGACGGCTGCGGGAGAAGCTCCATCCCGAGACGTTGACCGCCCGCCGGGTGCGAGCGGTGGCCGATCGCTGCGTGGTGTTCGAACCTGACCGCGACGGGATGGCCTGGCTGAGCGCCTACCTGTCGGCAGAGCAGGCTTTGGCCGTCCACACCACGGTGGATGCGGCTGCCCGCACCCTGCGGAGCGTCGACGATCCGCGGACCCTGCCACAACTGCGGGCCGACGTCCTGGCCGACATGCTGCTCGGCGCCGCCGGACCTATCGGCGTGGCACCTGGCTCGGGCGAGTGCTGCCGGTGCGGAAGTGCCGAGGGTGGCCGCGCCGACGGGGCTTGTGCCGGGCACGGAGCGCGCTCTTCCACGGCGAAGATCGTGGTCACCGTCCCGGTGTTCTCGCTGATGGGGCTCAGCGATGAGCCGGGCGAACTCGAGGGCTACGGACCGATCCCGGCCGAGGCCGCCCGCCAGTTGGCCGGGAACGCCACCTCCTGGCTGCGTCTACTCACCCACCCCTATTCGGGTGCCATCCTGAGCCTCGACCGGACGCGGTACCGACCGAGCGAGGACCTACGGACCTGGATTCAGCTCCGGGAGAAGACGTGCAGCTTCTACGGCTGCTCCCGTCCCGCCAGTCGCTGCGATCTCGATCATCTGGTGTCCTGGGCCGACGACGGCTCCACCAGTGCGGACAACCTCTATCCCGTCTGCAAGCGGCACCACATGCTGAAGCACCGAACCGGCTGGACGCCGAGTCCCGATCCCGAGGGCGGACTGGTCTGGCTGTCGCCGGGAGGTCGGACCTATACGACGCCGCCCGAGCCACCGCCGGCCGACTCGCGTTCGTCGGGGACCGCGCGGATCATGAACGATCTCGGGACGGCGATGCGCACCGGGCGGAAGTCCCACGCCGATTCTCCGCCGCCCTTCTGACGAGCGAAGTGACAGGCACGGCGCTCCGGAGCGGATTGAGCAAGCCTCGATGCGAGCTCCCGCGGGTCGAGCGAACAGCGGACGGACGGGCGTGCGGCGGATAGACCGGGGTGCAGGGCGTCCGGGGCGTCCGATCAGGCTGGTGTACATGCACCCAGGACGCTGTCTTCGATGCCCCGGCTCTCCACATCTCCAGCGAGGCCGGCCCCTATCGGCCCGACGCCCTGCCCAGGACGCTACGGGCGTGGCGCAGGATCGGCTCGTCCACCATGCGCCCCTCGAACGCGAACACGCCCCGCTCGTTCTCCGCGGCCGCGAGCAGCGCACGGGCACGCTCCACCTCGGCGTCGTCGGGTGCGAAAGCGGCCCGTATTGCGGCGACCTGGCCGGGGTGAATGCAGGCCTTCGCCGCGAAGCCGGAAGCGGCAGCATCCTCGGCCTCGGCGGAGAGACCTTCGGTGTCGGCGATGTCGACGTAGACGGCGTCGATGCAGCCCACGCCCGCCGCCCCGGCCGCGAGGAGTACCTGCGAGCGCGCCTGGAGTGCCACCGCACGGTAGGTACCGCCCGACGTCCTGCTGGAGGTGCCGCCCAGCGAGGCGACGAGGTCCTCGGCACCCCACATCAGCGCGGTGACGCCGTCGGCACGGGCGATCGCCGTAGCCTCCACGACTCCGCGGGCCGTCTCGACGAGGGCGATGACTTCCACGTCCCCGAGGGCCTTCCGAACCGCGGCGACGTGCTCGGGCGACTCCGTCTTGGCAAGCATGACGGTCCGGTAGCCGGTACGCTGGACGGCCTCGCAGTCGAGCGCGAAGTCCGCAGTGCCCACCGCGTTGAGCCGCACCACAGTGCGCTCGGGGGCGAGCGAGGCCTCGGCGAGCGCCGCCCGCGCGGCTTCCTTGGCCGCGGGCGCGACTGCGTCCTCCAGGTCGAGGATGACGGTGTCCGCGCGGTCGGCGGCCTTGCCATAGCGCTCCGGGCGGTCCGCCGGGCAGAAGAGCAGCGCGGGCCCGAGGGTGAATGCGCTCACGACTGTCCCTCCCGGGTCGCCGTCGAGGACCACATCAGCACGGAGCGGGTCGCTGTCGCCACGACCTCGCCGTGCTGGTTGCGCCCGGTGTGGGCCATGGACACGATGCCCTGGCCGGGGCGCGAGGACGACGGGCGGACGCCGGTGATCTCGGTCTCGGTGTACAGGGTGTCGCCGTGGAAGAGCGGCCGGGGGAAGGCGACGTCGTTGAGCCCCAGCTGCGCCACGATGGTGCCCTGGGTGAGCTGAGTGACCGACTGGCCGACGAGCGTCGCCAGGGTGAGCATGGAGTTCACGAGACGTTGCCCGAAGGGCTGCCCGGCGGACCAGGCGGCGTCGAGGTGCAGGGCCTGGGTGTTCATCGTCAGGGTGGTGAACAGGACGTTGTCCGCCTCCGTCAGGGTGCGCCCGGGCCGGTGGGCGTACACCGTGCCGACTTCGAGCTCGTCGAAGTACAGTCCGCGTTGCTCGATGACGCGCCCGGTCGGCACGGCGTCACCGCTCACGCGGCGGCTTCCCCGAGTTCGATCCGCAGGGGGGCCCCGGTCGCGGCGATCACGTCCTCGACGGTGACACCGGGCGCGGTCTCGCGCAGCACCAGGGTGCCGCCGTCGTCGGGTTCGACGTCGATCACGGCGAGGTCGGTGACGATCCGGTCCACGCACCCCTTCCCCGTGAGCGGCAGGGTGCAGGAGTCGACGATCTTCGGCCGGCCGGAGCGGTCGACGTGTTCCATCATCACGATGACGCGTTTCGCGCCGAAGACGAGGTCCATGGCGCCGCCCATGCCCTTGACCATCTTGCCGGGGACCATCCAGTTGGCGAGGTCCCCGTTCCGGGCGACCTCCATGGCACCGAGGACGGCGACGTCGACGTGGCCCCCGCGGATCATGCCGAAGGATGCCGCGGAATCAAAGAACGCCGCCCCGGGATTGGCGGTGACGGTCTCCTTCCCCGCGTTGATGAGGTCCGGGTCCACCGCGTCTTCGGCGGGATAGGGGCCGACGCCGAGGATCCCGTTCTCCGAGTGCAGCACCACCTCGACGCCCGCCGGGATGTAGTTGGGGATGAGGGTGGGCATGCCGATGCCGAGGTTGACGTACTGTCCGTTCTCCAGCTCCTGCGCGACCCGGGCGGCGAGTTCGTTGCGGGTAAGTGCCATGGTCATGCTCCTTCGGGGGCGGAAGCGGCGAGCGACACGGTGCGCTTCTCGACGCGTTTCTCGGCGTCGGGCGCGAGGACCACGCGCTGGACGAAGATCCCGGGTGTGTGGATGGAGCCGGGATCGAGCTCGCCGGGTTCGACGAGCTCCTCGACCTCGGCGATGGTGATCCTGCCGGCCTGGGCGCACAGCGGGTTGAAGTTCATCGCGGTGGCATGGAAGACGAGGTTGCCGTGGCAGTCGCCCTTCCACGCATGCACCAGTGCGTAGTCCGGACGGAGGGACTCCTCGAGCACGTAGTCGACGCCGTCGAAGGACCGCACCTCCTTGGGCTTGGATGCGACGGCGACGTTGCCGGCGTCGTCGTACCGCTGGGGCAGGCCACCCTCGCTGACCTGGGTGCCCACACCCGCCGTGGTGTAGAACGCGGGGATGCCCGCACCGCCCGCCCGGAGCTTCTCGGCGAGGGTGCCCTGGGGCGTGAGCTCGACCTCGAGCTCACCCGCGAGGTACTGGCGCGCGAACTCCTTGTTCTCCCCGACGTAGGAGCTGATGGTCCGGCGGATCCGGTGCTCGGACAGCAGGATGCCGAGGCCCCAGTCGTCGACGCCGCAATTGTTGCTCACGGTCTCGAGCTCCGCCGTGCCCTGCGCGTGCAGGGCCCCGATCAGGGCTGCCGGGATGCCGCACAGGCCGAATCCGCCGACGGCGAGTGAGGCACCGTCGGGGATGTCCGCCACGGCCTCTGCCGCACTGCCAACCACCTTGTTGATCACTGCTTCTCCTTACGTCTCGCGGGGCCGCTACTGCGCCCCGGGGGTGCCGGCCGAGAGGCCGAGTTCCCTCGCGATCAGCATGAGCTGGACCTCCGTGGTCCCCTCACCGATCTCGAGGATCTTCGAGTCACGGTAGTGCCTGGACACCACGAACTCGTTGATGAAACCGTAGCCGCCGAAGATCTGTGTCGCATCGCGGGCGTTGTCCATGGCTGCCTCCCCGGCCACGAGCTTCGCGATCGAGGCCTGCGTCTTGAACGGCTTGCCGGCGAGCATGCGCGACGCGGCGTCGTAGTAGGCCAGGCGGGCGGTGTGCGCGCGGACCTGCATGCGAGCGATCTTGAACTGGATGGACTGGTAGGCGCCGATGGTGCTGCCGAAGGCCATCCGCTCCCGGGCATAGCGGATCGACTCCTCCACGCAGCCCTGCGCCGCACCGGTCGCGAGCGCCGCGATGGCGATCCGCCCCTCGTCGAGGATCTGCAGGAAGTTGGCGTAGCCCCGGCCGCGCAGGCCGAGCAGGTTCGCCTCCGGTACGCGGACGTCCCGGAGCGTGAGCGGGTGCGTGTCCGAGGCGTTCCAGCCCACCTTGTTGTAGGCCTTCTCGGCCGTGAAGCCCGGGGTGTCCGAGGGGACGAGGAGAGTGGAGATCTCCTTCTTCACGGAGCCGTCCGGGCGCTCCGAGGTCCCGGTCACGGCGGTGACTGTGACCAGCGAGGTGATGTCGGTGCCCGAGTTCGTGATGAACTCCTTGGTGCCGTTGATCACCCACTCGGGGCCGTCGGCGCCGTCCTCGAGCTTCGCCGTCGTCTTAGTGCCGGAGGCGTCGGAGCCCGCCTCGGACTCGGTGAGGCCGAACCCGCCGAGGGCCGTGCCCGCCGCGAGGGAGGGCAGCCACTGCTGCTTCTGCTCCTCCGTGCCGAACCGGTAGACCGGCATGGCCCCGAGCGACACCCCGGCCTCGAGGGTGATGGCCACGGACTGGTCCACGCGGGCCAGCTGCTCGAGGGCCAGGCACAGCGCGAAGTAGTCGCCGCCCATGCCCCCGTACTCCTCGGGGAACGGCAGGCCGAACAGACCCATGTCCCCCATCTGCTTGACGACCTCGTAGGGGAAGCTGTGCTCGGCGTCGTGCTTCGCGGAGACCGGCGCCACGACCTCGTCCGCGAATTCGCGGACGGTGTCGACGAGGTCCTGGTATTCCTCGCTCAGTTCGAAGTTCATGCTGCGTTCCCTTCCTCTGGGATTGGTACGGGACCGCCCTCCGGGGCGGCCTCGATGGTTGCGACGACCTGCTGCGCCCGGACGAGATCCCCGGGCTTCAGGGACAGGCGGACGACGCCGGACAGTGCGGCGGTGAGCTGGTGCTCCATCTTCATGGCCTCGACCGCAACGAGGACGTCGCCCACCTGCACGGCGGCGCCGTCCTGGACGGCTACGGACACCACGGTCCCCGGCATGGGGCTCCGCACCAGCGGATCGGCCGTTCCTTCCTCGCGGGTGATCCGGGACAGGGCTGCGTCGAGTAGTTCCCGGCGCCCGGGCCGGCGGAGGCGGGCCGACCAGCCGGCCTCGCCCAGCCACACGGTGTCCCCGTGGACGGCGTGCTGCCGGCGCGACCGCACACCGTCGATGGTCACTCCGCCGCCGTCGTGAACCTGGACCGTCAGGGCTGCCTCCGGACCGTCCTCGCCGGACACGGACCACCCGCTGCCCGCACGCAGGAGCCGGACGGTCGCCGTCGTACCGCCGTCGAGTTCGAGCGTCACCGTGCGGGGACGGGCCGCCCCGAGCCGGAAGCCGTCCCCGCGATGCCAGGGCGACCCGGCGGATCCGTGAGGCCCTCCGGGTTCGGCCTCGACGAGCAGCACGGCGGCGAGCGCGATCTCCTCGGCGGTGACGTGCCGGAAGGGCAGGCCCGGGAGCCGGCGCTCGATCAGGGTGGTGTCGAGGCGTGCCGCCCGCACGTCGTCGTCGTTCACCAGCAGGCGGAGGTACTCGATGTTGGTGTCCACGCCCAGCACCACCGTGCCGGCCAGCGCCGCGTCCAGGCGGTCGAGCGCCTGCCCGCGGTCGGCACCCCAGGCGATGACCTTGGCGAGCATCGGATCGTACGACGACGAGACGGTCCCGCCGGGCAGGAGCGAGCTGTCCACGCGGATGCCCTCCCCCGCCGGCTCGGTGAGTGCCAGGATGCTGCCGGTGGACGGCAGGAACCCTGCCTCTGGGTTCTCGGCATACACGCGCGCCTCGACCGCGTGACCGGTCAGGACGACGTCCTCCTGCGCCAGCGGCAGTTCCTCGCCCGCGGCGATGCGGATCTGCCACTCGACGAGGTCGACGCCGGTCACGAGTTCCGTCACCGGGTGCTCGACCTGCAGGCGGGTGTTCATCTCCATGAAGAAGAACTCGTCGGGGGCGGCATCGGACACGAGGAACTCCACCGTCCCGGCTCCCGTGTAGTCGACGCTGCGCGCCGCATTGCAGGCTGCCTCGCCGATCCTCTGGCGCGTGGCCTCGTCCAGCAGGGCCGAGGGAGCCTCCTCGATCACCTTCTGGTGCCGGCGCTGCAGGGAGCACTCGCGCTCGCCGAGGTGGATCACGGTGCCGTGCGAGTCGGCGAGCACCTGCACCTCGATGTGCCGGGGGCGCTCGATGAGACGCTCGAGGAACAGCGTGTCGTCGCCGAAGGCGCGCTCGGCGACACGTCGGGCCGTGGCGAGCGCCTCCGCCAGGTCCTCGGGTCGGTGCACGGCATGCATGCCCTTGCCTCCTCCGCCGGCCGAGGGCTTGATGAGCAGGGGGAAGCCGACGTCGCGGGCGGCGCCGAGGAGGTCGTCGTCGGACAGCCCGGGCTCGGCGATGCCGGGCACCACGGGGACGCCGAAGCCGGCGACGTGGTTCTTCGACCGGATCTTGTCCCCCATGACGTCCAGCGCGTGGACGGAGGGCCCGATGAACACGATGCCCTGCTCCCGCAGTGCATCCGCGAACGCGGCGTTCTCGCTGAGGAACCCGTAGCCGGGGTGGACCGCCCCCGCTCCGGTGCGGCGGCACGCATCGAGCACGGCGGGAATGGACAGGTAGCTCTCCGACGGCGGCGCCCCGCCGATGCGGACGGCGAGGTCCGCTTCGAGGATGTGCCGCGCTCCGGCGTCGGCGTCGCTGTAGACGGCGACCGAGCGGAGGCCGAGCGCACGGACCGTGCGGAGGACGCGGCTCGCGATCTCGCCCCGGTTCGCGACGAGGACGGTATCGAAGGGCCAGTTCGCGGAGCCCGTTGGGGAGGGAGTGTTGGGTGTCATGGGGTCACATCCGGAAGAGGCCGAAGGAGGTGTCGGGCAGGGGCGCGTTGGCACACACGTCGAGCGCGAGGCCGAGGACGGTGCGGGTGTCAGCCGGATCGATCACGCCGTCGTCCCACAGGCGCGCCGTCGAGTAGTAGGGGTTGCCCTGGGCCTCGTACTGGTCGCGGATGGGGGTCCGGAACGCCTCCTCCTCCTCTGGCGACCAGTCCTCACCGCGGGCCTCGAGCTGGTCGCGCCGGACGGTCGCGAGGACCGACGAGGCCTGGTTGCCGCCCATGACGGAGATGCGGCCGGCCGGCCACATCCAGAGGAAGCGCGGGGAAAAGGCACGTCCGCACATGGAGTAGTTGCCGGCGCCGAAGGACCCGCCGACGACGACGGTCAGCTTCGGGACCCGGCACGTGGCGACGGCGGTGACCATCTTGGCTCCGTTCTTCGCGATGCCGCCCGCCTCGTAGTCCTTCCCGACCATGAACCCCGACAGGTTCTGCAGGAAGACCAGGGGAACCCCCCGCTGATCGCAGAGCTCGATGAAGTGGGCTCCCTTGAGGGCGGACTCGCTGAACAGGACGCCGTTGTTGGCGACGATCCCGACGCGGTGGCCGTGGATCGTCGCGAAGCCCGTGACGAGCGTGGTGCCGTACTCGCGCTTGAACTCGTGGAAGAGCGAGCCGTCGACGATCCGGGCGATGATCTCCCGCGCGTCGTAGGAGGCGTTGACGTCCGTCGGTACCGCTCCGTACAGCTCGTCCTGCGGAACCACCGGCTCGAGGACCGGCAGTTCGGGGACCGAGGACCCGTACGGGTCGGCCGGGACGGGCGGCGGAAGCGTCGCGATGATGTCCCGCACGATCTCCAGTGCGTGCTGGTCGTTCTCTGCGAGGTGGTCGGTGACCCCGGACACGCGGGAGTGCACGTCGCCGCCGCCGAGTTCCTCGGCCGTGACCACTTCGCCGATCGCGGCCTTCACGAGCGGGGGCCCGCCGAGGAAGATGGTGCCCTGGTTGCGGACGATCACGGTCTCGTCGCTCATGGCCGGCACGTAGGCGCCGCCTGCGGTGCAGCTACCCAGGACGGCTGCGATCTGAGGGATCTTGCGGGCCGACATGGTGGCCTGGTTGTAAAAGATCCGGCCGAAGTGGTTGCGGTCCGGGAAGACCTCGTCCTGGCGCGGCAGGAAGGCGCCGCCGGAATCGACGAGGTAGACGCACGGCAGGTTGTTCTCAAGGGCGATCTCCTGGGCCCGCAGGTGTTTCTTGACCGTCATCGGGTAGTACGTCCCGCCCTTGACGGTGGCGTCGTTGGAGATCACGAGCACGTGGCGCCCGTGGACCAGGCCGATACCGGCGATCACGCCGGCACCGGGGCATTCGTCGTCGTACATGCCGTCCGCCGCCAGCGGTGCGATCTCCAGGAAGGGGCTGCCGTCGTCGAGGAGCTGGTCGATGCGCTCGCGCGGCAGAAGCTTGCCGCGCGCGACATGGCGCTCCCGGGAACGTTCCGGTCCGCCCAGCGCCGCCGTGGCGAGGCGGCGCCGCAGGTCCCCCACGAGATCGGCCTGGGCCGCGGAATTCGCCGCGAACGCCGCTGAGAGCGGATCGACCTTCGAAGCCAGAGTCTCCATCGACTACTTCCTCGCACACTGTTCAGTTAGCAGGCGCTAACCCGATTCAGGTTAGTGGTCATTAACCTGCCTGTCCATCAGAATGATGGGACAACTCCCCCGCGGACGACAAGGACCTGCATGGAGGCACTGCCCACCGAAGACCGCGTGACAGGCCGCAGCATCGCGAAGGCCACCCGGCGCGCGGCGCTCCTCGACGCCGCGGCGCACCTGTTCGCCGACCGCGGCTACAACGGGGTGTCCATCGAGGACCTCGGCGCCGCCGCGGGAGTGAGCGGGCCGGCGGTCTACCGGCACTTCCCCGGCAAGCCGTCGGTACTCTCCGCCCTGCTCACCGGTGTCAGCGAGGACCTGCTGGAGGGTGGGCGGGCAGTCGCCGACGGCGCGTCCTCCCCGGAGGAGGCGCTCCGGGGGCTGATCCGTTTCCAGGTGGCGTTCGCCCTGACCAACGCCGACGTCATCCGCGTGCAGGACCGGGACCTCGGCTCACTGGCGCACGACGACGAACGCACGGTCCGCTCCCTGCAGCGGAGCTACGTGCAGGTATGGGTGGACCAGCTCGCCGACTACCTCCCGGACACCGACCGCTCGCTGCTGCGACGCAAGGTCCACGCCGTGTTCGGGCTGATCAACTCCACCCCCCACACCGCGCACGGCACGACTTCCGGGCGTGAGCTCGGTGCGTTGCGGGACCTGCTGCAGGACATGGCGTGGGCCGCCCTGACCGTATGACGCCGGAATCGGGCCCCCGCCGGCCATGCGCAGTCGCCTAGTACGCTGAAGCAAGAGAAGTACCGGCCGCGCTGTCCGCCCGGCCACTCCACCGACTGAAAGTACCGCTGTGATCACGCTACGTCCCGTTGAAGCCTCCGACATCGACGCCTTCTTCTCGCACCAGCTGGACCCCAGCGCCAACCACATGGCGGCCTTCGGTGCCAAGAACCCCTCGGATCGGGGCGTCTTCGACCACCACTGGCAGGACATCCTGAACGACAGCAAGATCACGGTGCGCACCATCCTCTCGGACGGCGAGGTGGTGGGCAGCATCCTCGCCTACCACCACGACGCGACCCCGGAGATCAGCTACTGGATCGACCGCTCCCGCTGGGGACAGGGCATCACCACCGCCGCCGTCGGCCAGTTCCTCAACGAGGTGACCCAGCGGCCCATCCGCGCCCGGGCCGTGGCTGACAATGCGAGTTCCATCCGGATCCTCGAGCGCTGGGGCTTCCAGCAGGTCGGCGAGACGCAGGGCTTCGCGCCGGCGCGCGGCGCCGTCGTGCGGGAACTCATCCTCGAACTGCCGTAGCCTTCCGCCGAGCGCTCCGTGGTGGTCGCCCCGGCGGCGGGGGCGCCCAGCTGGACCATCCGCCCAGCTGGGCCATCCGTAGGGCTAGACCATCGTCAGGACCATCGCCGGGTTCCGGAGGATCGCGCCGACGTCGGCCAGGAACCGGGATCCCTGCTCGCCGTCGACGAGCCGGTGGTCGAAGGACAGGCTGAGTGTCAGGACCGACCTCAGCGCGATGGTGCCCTGGTACTCCCACGGCATGCTGCGGACCGCACCTACGGCCAGGATCGCCGCTTCGCCCGGGTTCAGGATCGGTGTGCCGGCGTCGATGCCGAACACTCCGATGTTGGTGATCGAGACCGTTCCGCCAGCGAGGTCGGCCGGCGGAGTCCTGCCCGCCCGGGCCGTCTCCGTCAGCGTCCCGATCGCCCGAGCGAGGTCCACCAGCGTCAGGGCCTGCGCGGCCTTTATGTTCGGCACGAGCAGGCCTCGCGGTGTAGCGGCGGCGATACCGAGGTTCACGTCCGCGTACTGCACGATCTCCTGGGCAGCCTCGTCCCACGACGAGTTGAGGGTGGGATTGCGGGCGATAGCGATGCACACCGCTTTCGCCACGATGGTCAGGGGCGTCACCTTCGTGCCCTCGAAGGTCCGGGCGGCCTTCAGCTCGGCCAGCAGGTCCATGGTGGGTGTGACGTCGATGGTGAAGAACTCCGTCACGTGCGGCGCTGTGAACGCGCTCGCCACCATGGCGGCCGCGGTGTGCTTGCGCATCCCCCGAATCGGCGTCCGGGTCTCCCCCGCTGAGGCATGCGCGGATGCAGTGCCGGTTGACGGCGCCGGCGCGGCGGCCGACGGCGTTGTCGGTGCGGCGTCGGGTGCTGCTGGTGCTTCGCTCGGTGGTACGGGACTTCCCGCGGTTCCCGCGAGCGCGGCCAGGACGTCGTCCCGCGTGATGAGGGCTCCGGGGCCGGTGCCGGTCAGGGCGTCGAGGGTGATCCCGAGGTCGCGGGCGAGCTTCCGCACCGGCGGTGTGGATCGCGGCCGGTCCCCGCTCTGGGCATTTCGCGGAACCATAGGCGCCATAGGCGACGCGGGCGGTGCAACAGGGCCTGCCGGTGCAGGCGACGCAGGTGACGCAACCGGTGCAGGCAATGTGGTCAACGCAGGCGGTGCAGCCGGTGCAGGCGGTGCAGCCGGTGCAGGCGGTGCTGGCGCCGTAGCCAATGCAGTCGGTGCAGCCGGTGTCACCGGGCCTGCGGGCTGCACTGCCGCGCTCGCCAGCGGTGTTGCGGGTACCGGGGCCACAGGTACCGGCGCTGCGGGTACGGGCGTCGCAGGTCCGGAGGGCGCCGGCGCTGCGGACTGGAACGTGCGGCTCCGGCGCTGCGGACGCCCGCCCTTCTCGACGGCCGCACCGTACCCCACGAGGTTGGGCTCCCGCTTCGTGGGGGCTTCGTCGCTCACCGGCGCGGACGCGATCGCGGAACCGGTAGCTGAACCGGTCGTGGAACCGGTCGCGGAACCGGTCGCTGAAGCCGGCGGGTACGGAGAGGAGGAACCCGACGGCTGGGCCTGGGTCACCGGGGTGTCATCATTGGCCGCCACCTCGAAGGAGACGATCGGCGATCCGACGTCGACGACGGTCCCTGCGGCCTCGTGCAGGCGCACCACGACACCGGAGTATGGCGACGGTAGTTCTACGACGGCCTTGGCGGTCTCGACATCGGCGATGATCTGGTTCAGCTCCACGGTGTCGCCCTCGACGACGTGCCACTGGAGGATCTCCGATTCGGTCAGGCCCTCGCCGAGATCCGGAAGCCGGAACTCCCTGATCCGGCTTCCCGGTCCCGGTGCCGCCGTTCCCGGTGCTGTTCCCGGTGCTGTCTCTGGTGCCGCCGTCACTGTGCCGGTCCTTCCATGTCCAGTCCGCTCAAAGAGTTCGGCCGGCGCAGCACGCGGTCCACGCCGTCGAGGATGCGGTCGAGGTCCGGCAGGTGGTGGAACTCGAGCTTGGAGTAGGGATAGGGGATGTCGAAGCCCGTGACACGGACGGGAGCGTGCTCGAGGTAGTCGAAGCACCGCTCCGTGATGCTGGCGGCGATCTCCGCGCCGAGCCCACCCGACCGGGCGGCCTCGTGCGTGACGACCAACCGGCCCGTCTTCCGCACCGAGGCCTCCACCGTGGGGAAATCGATCGGCGCGAGCGAACGCAGGTCGATGACCTCGATCGAGATGCCGTCGTCGGACGCTGCGATGGCAGCGTCGCGTGCCGTCGGCACAAGGGGCCCGTAGGTGACCAGCGTGACGTCCCTTCCCTCGGTGACCACACGGGCGGAACCCATGTCCGACGCCGACAGGTCTTCGGCCTCGTCGACCTCGCCCTTGACGTGGTAGCGGCGCTTGGGCTCGAAGTACAGCACCGGGTCGTCACTGGCGACGGCCTGCTGGATCATCGAATAGGCATCCTGCGGGTTGGAGGGACTGACCACGCGCAGGCCCGACGTGTGCGTGAAGTAGGCCTCCGGCGACTCCGAGTGGTGCTCCGGGGAACCGATGCCGCCGCCGAAGGGCACGCGGATGGTGATCGGCATCCTCACCGCGCCCCGCGTCCGGTAGTGCAGCTTGGCCACCTGGCTCACGATCTGATCGAATGCCGGGTAGATGAAACCGTCGAACTGGATCTCGACGACAGGGCGGTAGCCCCGGTACGCCATGCCCACGGCCGTGCCCATGATGCCCGCCTCGGCGAGCGGGGTGTCCATCACGCGGTGCGCCCCGAAGTCCTTCTGCAGTCCGTCGGTGATGCGGAAGACGCCGCCGAGCCTGCCGATGTCCTCGCCCAGGAGGACCACCTTGGGATCGTCGTCCATGGCGCGTCGCAGGCCCGCGTTGATCGCGCGACCGAAGGTCATGGTGGACATCAGCGGTGTCCTTCCTGTGCTGGCTGGTCGAAGGAGGAGAGGTAGCGCTCGTAGTGGTCCTGCTGGCGCTCGAGTTCCGAGTGCGGTGCGCTGTAGACGTGGCGGAAGACGTCCGAGGGCGCCGGCTCGGGCATCGAGAGGCAGCCCTCGCGCAGTTCCGCGGCGACGGCGTCGGCCCTGGCCTTCACCGCATCCGTGTAGTCGGCCTCGAGGAGGCCGAGGGAGTCGAGCAGGGTGGCGAGCCGTGCCAGCGGATCGCGGGCCGCCCAGTCCTCGAGTTCGTTCGGGTCGCGGTAGCGCGTGGGGTCGTCCGCCGTCGTGTGGGGGCCCATGCGGTAGGTGACGGCCTCGATGAAGGTGGGGCCGCCGCCGGAGCGCGCCCGGGCGAGGGCCTCCCGCGTGACGGCGAGGCACGCGAGGACGTCGTTGCCATCGACCCGTACGGACGGGATGCCGAAGCCCGGCGCCCGGCGCGCGATCGGCACGTGTGCCTGCAGGCCCACCGGCTCGGAGATGGCCCAGTGGTTGTTCTGGCAGAAGAAGACGACGGGCGCCTGGTAGCTCGCGGCGAAGACCATCGCCTCGTTGACGTCGCCCTGGCTCGTGGCTCCGTCCCCGAAGTAGGTCACCGCAACCGAGTCCGCACCGTCGTTGATGATGCCCATCGCGTAGCCCGTGGCGTGGAGGGTCTGGGCGCCGATGATCACCTGGGGCGTCGCCATGTTGATCGTGTAGGGGTCCCACCCCGAGGAGGCGTTGCCGCGCCAGACGCGCAGGATGTCCGCGAGGTCCACTCCCCGGCAGTAGGCGACGGCGTTCTCGCGATAGCTGGAGAAGACGAAGTCGTCGGATCGCAGGGCGCGGCCGGAGCCGATCTGAGCGGCTTCCTGCCCGAGGAGCGGCGGCCAGAGTGCCAGCTCGCCCTGGCGTTGCAGCGCGGTGGCTTCGGCATCGATGCGCCGCACCACCACCATGTCCTCGTAGAGCTTCTGGAGGGCGGCGCCGTCGACGTCGGCCACGAGAGGGTCGTAGTGTCCGTGCGGGTGGCGGACCCCGGAGGGGTCGATGAGCTGGACGGGCTCATCCGCGCCGGGGCGGGCGGGGCCGGGGAGGACCAGCCCGCTCGCCGGTCCGGCGTCGTCGTCTCCACCGGTGAATCCCGATCCTGGCCGGGCGCCGTCCTGGGTCATCGCACGCAACCTTCACACTCGCAGGCACCCTCCGCGGGCGACCCGTGAGGAGGGGCTCCGGGCGCCTTTGCCCGGAGTGATTGTGACCCTACTCACGCCGAACAGGTGGCACAACCGTTTTGTCCCTGGCTGAGCACTATGCACTATTCGGCCCCTTCAGGCCGTGTTAGCGTTGCGCACTATGCAACCCCTCGACCTCACCGACACGCGGCTGCTGCAAGCCCTGGCCAAGGACCCCCGCCGCACGGTGGTCGCCCTCGCGCAGAAGCTGGGGCTGTCACGGAACACGGTCCAGGCGAGGATGGCCCAGCTCGAGAAGAAGGCAGTCTTCCTCTCCTTCGAGCGGCGCATCAACACCGTCTCGCTCGGTTACCCACTGACCGCCTTCATCCACGTCCACGTGCAGCAGCAGAAGCTGGCGTCCATCACGCACAGTATCGCCGCCGTCCCCGAGGTCATCGAGGCGTTCGGGTTGACGGGGCAGGCCGACATCCTGGTCCGCGTGGTCGCCGTCGACGCCGAGGACCTCTTCCGGATCAACGGCAAGATCCTCGCGTGCGACGGCGTGGAGCGCTGCGACACCTCACTCGCCATGGGCGAGCTCATCCCCTTCCGCGTCGAGCCGCTGCTCGCGCGCGGGCCGCGCACGGCGCCCTGACCTCCCGGCCAGGACGCCGCACCGGTCAGCGGCCGCTTCGCGTGTAGGACAGGCCGAATCCGGCCGGGAACAGCGGGTTGGCGGTGTCGTTCGGCACGTCGGGCAGCTGGGCCTCGACCTCGGCCATCGACGACGGCAGCTCGAACGGCAGGCGCCCGCCCGGCTCCCCCTTGCCGCGCAGCACGTCCAGCAGCACGCTGTCCGACACCCCGTAGTCGGCAAGGACCGCATCCGCGTGCTCGACGACGTTGCCGAGGATCAGCGGCCGTGCGAGGTTCGGGACGGCGACCGTCGGAACGCCGGCGTCCGACGCCGCGAGCAGCGCCTGGTAGCCCGGCTCGTCACCGCTGAAGTCGAGGTCCGTCAGGTCGGCCCCGCCACGCGGGTCGGCGAGCCGGACGACGGCGAGGTCCGCCTCGGCGGGCGTGGCCACAGGGGTGAAGCCCGCGTCGCGCGCGGCGTCGGCGTCGATCCCGGAGAGGAAGACCTTCCGGACGTCCCTGCGGGACACCGGCAGGACGCCGTCGTTGCTCAGCAGCGTCAGCGACGCAGCCTGCGCCGCGTCACCGGCCTTCGCCGACTTGGTGCTGCCGACGATCCGCTCCGCAGCGCTTCCGTCGACGTAGGGGTTCTCGAAGAGTCCCAGCTCGAACTTCTGCTGGAGGACGCGCCGGGCCGCCTCGTCCACGCGCTCCTCGCCGAGCAGCCCCTGGCTTACCGCCTCGAGGATGTACTGCGGCTTGTCGCTGCCGCCGATGATGTCGACGCCCGCGTTCACCGCACTCGCGTAGCGCTCGGCCAGCGTCAGGTCCTCGACGCCCCAGGGCATGCCCGCTCCGTGTGCTCCGACGAAGGACAGCGGCGGACGGAGTGCCAGGCAGGACGCCGGGCAGTCGTTGGCGATGCCCCAGTCCGACGTGATGACGCCGTCGAACCCGTACTCCCCGCGCAGCACGTCCTGCAGGAGGTACTCGTTGTGGTTCGCGCCCACCTGCTCCACGGCCGTCCCGTCGCGCTCCAGGTCCTGCAGGATCGAGTAGGTCGGCATGATGCCCGAGGCCCCGGCGGCGAAGGCGCCCTCGTAGGGGGTCAGGTGCTCCTCGAAGTTGTTGCCGGGGAACGCCGCGTACCGGCCGTAGTAGTAGTGGCTGTCGTAGCCGTTGACCTGGGCGCCGTAGCCCACCCAGTGCTTCACGACCGTGGCGACGCTGTCCGGGGTGAGACCGTCCGATCCGCCCTGCATCCCCTCGACATAGGCCTGGACGTGCTCGCGCACCTCCTCGCCCGTGGCACCGAACGTCCCGTTGATACGGGTCCACCGCGGCTCGGTGGCGAGGTCCGCCTGCGGGGACAGTGCCTCGTGGATACCGACTGCGCGGTACTCCCTGCGGATGATGTCGGCCATGGCTTTGGTCGTCTCCGGATCGTCCACCGCGCCCATCCCAATCGGGTCGGGGAAGGGCGTGAAGTCGCCGTTCGAGACGGTCTGCCCCTCTGTCACGGTGAAGCCGTTGCGCGGGTCGGTGCTGATCTTCAGGGGGATGCCGAAGGGCTGCTGCTCCGCGAGCGCCTGAAGGTCGTTGTGCTCGCTCGCGAGGGTTCCCGCCCCGACCCCGAGCCGGGAGATGAACGTGGTGATGTGGCGTTCCGTGAGGAGCCGGGAGAACGCCGCGCGGTCGTAGGTGCCCTTGCCCGTCAGGGAGGCGTGCATGAGCTGCCCGGCCTTCTCCTCGAGGGAGAGCCTTGCGACGAGGTCCTTCGCGCGTTCCTCCGGGGTGAGGCGCCAGTCCTCGTACGGGGTCAGCGTCCCGTTCCCGTCGAGGTCGCGAAAGGACCGGCCGTCCACCGTGATGATCGCCGCGGACCTGCTGTCCAGTGCCGGCTGGCGGACCTTCTGCTGGGGAGCTGCGCTGGCCGCCGACCCTGAGGCGAGGATCGTCGCCAGCAGTGCACCGGCCGTGACGGCGGCGACGGGACCCCGACGCCTGCCTGCTGCGCTCTTGCGCGGGGCCGCACCGCGGCTCGTTCCCGCGTCCGGATTCTTGCCCATGATTACTCCTTCGTAATGGGTACAGGTTGTCCTGGTGGAAGCCAGAGTACACAAAACCGAGCGACACTGGGTTTTGTGCTGTGGCTGCAGGCAACCCTTTACACTCGACGCATGAGCGGAAAGGCGCCGGGAACCTATGCCAAGGGCATCGAACGGCGTCGCGACCTGTTGAGGATCGCTGCGGACGTCTTCGCCGCCGAGGGATTCGAGGGCACCACCCTCAAGCTCGTCGCTGAGCGGGCGGGCATCAAGGAAGCAACGCTGTTCCACTACTTCAGCGGCAAGCAGGACCTGCTGACCGCGGTGCTCGCCGACCGCGACGAGCAGAACACGGTCCGAACCGGCGGAGCCGCGATAGCCCTCGCCGACCTTCCGGGCATCGCCGAGCGCAATGAGCAGCATCCCGGCCTGACCGCGCTGTTCGCCGTGGCCTCCGCGACCGCCACCCGGCCGGGACACGCTGCCAGGGACTACTTCCGGAACCGCTACGCCTGGCTCGTCGAGAGGACCGCCGGGAACATCGCCGACGCACAGGCCCGGGGTGAGATCCGCGCGGACATCTCCCCCGAGGACGCTGCGCGCATCATCATCGGGGTGTTCGACGGCATCCAGCTCCAGTGGCTGTACGACCCGGGGGTGAGCATGCCGGCCGCACTGTCCGGCGTCCTCCGGCTCCTGGAACCGCAGTCCCCATAAGACGAAGGAGGCCGCCCCGGCTGGGGCGGCCTCCTTCGTCCTGCGGAGTGTGCGTCAGTGGTCGGTTGCCTTCTCGGCGCCGACGCCGGTGAGCGACCGTACTTCCATCTCGGCCTGCTTCATCGGGTCCTCCTTCGTCTTGGAGAGCGTGGTGCCCAGCCAGCCGAGGAAGAACGCGAGCGGGATGGAGACGATGCCCGGGTTGCTCAGGGGGAACAGCGAGAAGTCCGCCCCCTGGATCATCGACTTCTCGCCGCCGGAGACGACGGGCGAGAGGGCGATGAGGAGGATCGCGGAGCCGAGGCCACCGTACATGCTCCAGACCGCTCCCTGGGTGTTGAACTTCCGCCAGAACAGCGAGTAGAGGATGGTGGGCAGGTTGGCGCTGGCCGCGACGGCGAAGGCGAGCGCCACCAGGAAGGCGACGTTCTGCCCCTGGGCGCCGATACCGCCGGCGATGGACACCAGGCCGATCACGATCACCGTGCGGCGGGCCACCTTGACCTCGCCGTCGGGGTCCACCTTGCCGCGACGGATGACGCTGGCGTAGATGTCATGGGCGAACGAGGCGGCTGCCGTGATGGTCAGGCCTGCGACGACTGCCAGGATGGTGGCGAACGCGACGGCGGAGATGAGTCCGAGCAGGATGGATCCGCCGAGCTCGTAGGCCAGCAGCGGTGCCGCGGAGTTCACGCCGCCGGGTGCGGCCGCGATGCGGTCCGCGCCGATCAGCGCGCTGGCGCCGTAGCCCAGCACGAGGGTGAAGAGGTAGAAGGCGCCGATGAGCCAGATGGCCCAGACCACCGAGCGGCGGGCTTCCTTGGCCGTGGGCACCGTGTAGAAGCGCATGAGCACGTGCGGCAGGGCAGCCGTTCCGAGCACGAGTGCGAGGGCCAGGGACAGGAAGTCGAGCCTCGTGATGGCGCTGACGCCGTACTGCAGGCCCGGGCTCGTGATCGCCGCGTTGCCGGAGGTCTCGACGGCGGCACCGAGCAGGGTGGAGAGGTTGAAGCCGTGGATCGCCAGGACCCAGACCGTCATGACGAATGCGCCGGCGATGAGCAGGCAGGCCTTGATGATCTGCACCCAGGTGGTGCCCTTCATGCCACCGATCAGCACGTACATGATCATGAGGACACCGACCACCGTGATGACGATGGACTGTCCGAGCCTGTCGTTGATGCCGAGCAGGAGCGAGACGAGTCCGCCCGCACCGGCCATCTGGGCGAGCAGGTAGAAGAAGCAGACCGCCAGAGTCGTGATGGCGGCCGCGATGCGGACGGGCCGCTGCTTGAGCCGGAAGGACAGGACGTCCGCCATGGTGAACTTGCCCGTGTTGCGGAGGAGTTCCGCAACGAGGAGCAGCGCGACGAGCCAGGCCACGAGGAAACCGATGGAGTACAGGAATCCGTCATAACCGTTGATGGCGATGGCGCCGACGATGCCGAGGAAGGAGGCGGCCGAGAGGTAGTCGCCCGCGATCGCGGTACCGTTCTGCGGTCCGGTGAACGAGCGCCCGGCCGCGTAGTAGTCGGCGGCCGTCTTGTTGTTGCGGCTGGCCCTCAGCACGATCACGAGGGTGATCGCGACGAACAGGCCGAAGATCGAGATGTTGAGGATCGGGGAACCGACGGTCGTCGCCTCGGCGGTCTGGAGTGGCAGGCGGAGGCCCCCACCGGTCATGGTGATCATTTGTTCCCGCCTGCAGGGTCTATGAATACGTCGGGTGCCGCTTCCTCGAGCTCATGCCGGATGGAGGCGGCGATGGGGTCGAGACGCCTGTTGGCGTAGCTGACGTACCACATGGTGATGGTGAAGGTGCTGACGAACTGCAGCAGCCCGAGGATGATGCCGATGTTGATGTTGCCGAAGACCGGCGTCGCCATGAAGTCGTGCGCGTAGTCCGCCAGCAGCACGTAGGCGAAGTACCAGAGCAGGAAGAACACTGCCATGGGGAAGACGAAGCTGCGATGGCGCTTGCGCAGGTCCTTGAACTGCTCGGTCTGCTGGACTTCGGTGAAGTCGACGGCAGCACCGGAGCCGGGTACCGGCTCGACTGGGTGCGAACCCATTGTTCCTCCTTCTATCGGACGTCACGCCGGCCGCCGCGCGGCATCGTCGCCGCGCACAAAGGCACGTCGGTGTGACTCCCATCACTGTGCAGCACGACGACGACCGCCACCAGCAGCGCGCCGCACCCCGTCGGTGAGTGCACAGCACGATGCGCCGAACGGTCGGCGGACGTCGCGCAGCCCCCGGGGGTCCGTGCCAGGACGGCCGCCTGTTCCCGTCGGGCGGAAAGCCCGGAGGTTAGGCTGGAGCCATGTTCAGCGCCGCCGTCGACACCGCGCTGGTGTGCGCCGTCGCCATCATCACCCTGGCCGTCGTGGCCTCGCTCGGGTTCCGCCTCTCACGCTCCTACCGGGATCTCGGCTCCGACGCCGACCGCGCCACCTATGACACGCTCCACACTGCCGCCCTCGCCTCCGAGCACCTGCGCGAGGGCCTCACGCCGGCCGGGGCACCGAAGGCGGCGCGCCACCTGCGCGGACTCCTGCGCTGCGACATCCTCCTCATCAGCGACGACGCGGGCGTGCTGGCATGGGACGGTGGGCGCACGGCCGCGCCCGACGTGATGCCGCTGGTCCGGCAGGTCCTCGAGAGCGGCCGCACCCAGATCTTCCGCCGCCAGCGCCTCGACGCGGCGGGCCTGACCGGCCTCGGCGAGCTCGTGCTGTCCCCGGTCCGCGGGGACAAGCGCGTGGTGGGCACTGTCGGCGCCTTCGCGGGAGACGTAAACGCCGGACTCGTCCGCGCCACCAATGAGCTCGCGGGCTGGGTGTCCACGCAGGTGGAGCTCGCGGAACTGGACTCGTCCCGGCGACTGCTGGCGGAGGCGGAGGTGCGTGCCCTCCGCGCGCAGATCAGCCCGCACTTCATCTACAACTCGCTCAACGCCATCGCGTCCTTCATCAATACGGACCCGCAGCGGGCGCGTGAGCTCGTGGTCGAGTTCGCCGACTTCACGCGCTACTCCTTCCGCCGCCACGGCGACTTCACCACGGTGGCCGAGGAACTGCGGAGCATCGACCGCTACCTCCTGCTCGAGCGCGCGCGCTTCGGGGACCGGCTGAAGGTCCGCCTCGAGATCGGCCCCGAGGTCCTCAGCACCGTGATCCCCTTCCTCAGCCTCCAGCCCCTGGTCGAGAACGCGGTGCGCCACGGCCTCGACTCGAAGGACGGCGTCGGGAACATCACCATCACGGCCCACGACGTCGGATCCTTCGCCGAGGTGACCATCGAGGACGACGGCGTGGGCATCGAGCCGGAGCACCTCCGGTCGGTCCTCGCGGGCCACACCGAGGGAGTCCACGTGGGCCTGCGCAACGTCGACTCGCGCCTGCGCCAGGTGTACGGCGACGACCACGGCCTCATCATCGACACGGCGCCCGGTGCGGGCACCCTGATCACCATGCGCGTGCCCAAGTCGCAGCCCGACCACCAGGCGTGAGACGCGTAACCTAGGATCCATGGTCAATGTCATCATCGCCGACGATGAACTCCCCGCCGTCGAGGAACTGGCATTCCTGCTCGGCAAGGACGCCCGGATCGGCACGATCCACCGCGCGTCGAGCGGCGCGGAGGCGCTGAGGACCCTCGAGCAGCACGATGTGGACGCCCTGTTCCTCGACATCCACATGCCGTCCCTGTCCGGGCTCGACATCGCCCGTGCGATCTCGCGCTTCAGCCGTCCGCCCGCCGTCGTCTTCGTCACCGCCGACGAGGACCGCGCGCTCGAGGCGTTCGAGCTGCGCGCCGTCGACTACCTCCTGAAGCCCGTCCGGACCGAGCGGCTCGCGGAGTCCGTCCGCCGGGTCTGCGAACTGATGGAAGGCTCGACGGCGGCGCCCGAGGTGATCACCGTGGACCAGGGCGGCGTGAGCCGGATGATCCGGCGCGACGACGTCCGCTACGTCCAGGCGCAGGGCGACTACGCCCGCCTGCACACCTCCGAGGCGAGCTACCTGATCCGCATCCCCCTCAACGACCTCGAGCGCCAGTGGGCCGAGGCCGGGTTCCTCCGAACGCACCGCTCCTACCTCGTGGCGATGGACCAGGTGCGGAAGGTCCGCATCGGTGCCGGCCGCGCCAGCCTCTTCGTCGGCGACGCGGAGCTGCCGGTCAGCCGCCGGCACCTTCCCGACGTCCGGGAGAAGCTCGAGGCGACCCGGCTCCGTCCGAGCCACTGACGGCCGCGTGGATTCGTTGCCGGCCGTGACCCTCTCCAGGGAGGAGTCCCTCTGATGCACGACAGTCCGGAGGTTCCCCGCCGCGTCCGGGTCACTGCCCCCAGGACGGCCGCCCGTGCCGCCGGGGCTTCCTTCCCCGTGGCACGCGAGATGGCCGAGCAGTCCGAGGTGGGCCAGCTGTTCGTCGCCTCCCTGATCCGGTCGCAGCTGCGCCTGGCCCTCGTGGTGGCCGGCGGGTTCCTGGTCATCCTCATCGGCATCCCGGTGCTGCTCGCACTGTTCCCCGCGATCAACGGCGTGACGATCCTGACCGTGCCCGTCCCCTGGCTGCTGCTCGGCCTCGGGGTCTATCCCCTGGTCATCGGGTGCGCCGTCCTCTACGTCCGCAGCGCCTCGCGCAACGAGCGCCGCTTCCAGGACCTCGTGGACGATGACTGACGCCCTCGACAACGAGGCCCTGCAGCTGAGCCCCGCCGTCGGCTACACGGCCCTCGTCCTCGTCGCGCTCTGCACCCTGCTGATCGGTATCTACGGCCTGCGCATCTCGCGGACCACCGGCGACTTCTACGTGGCGTCGCGCACCGTGCGCCCCTGGTGGAACGCCTCCGCCATCGGCGGCGAGTACCTGTCCGCGGCCAGCTTCCTCGGCATCGCCGGCCTCATCATGATCTCCGGCGTGGACGCCCTCTGGTTCCCGATCGGCTACACCGCCGGGTACCTCATGCTCCTGCTGTTCGTCGCCGCTCCCCTGCGCCGTTCCGGGGCGTACACCATCCCGGACTTCGCGCAGGCGCGGCTCGATTCGCTGCTGGTGCGCCGCGTGACCAGCATGCTCGTCGTCGTCGTCGGCTGGCTCTACATCGTCCCGCAACTGCATGGCGCGGCTCTGACCGTCCGGATCACCACGGGCCTCCCCGCCTGGGTGGGCCCGCTCGCCGTCGTCGTCGTGGTCTGCCTCAGCGTGGTGACCGGGGGGATGCGCTCGATCACCTTCGTGCAGGCCTTCCAGTACTGGCTCAAGCTCACGGCCCTCGCGGTTCCGGCGGCATTCATCCTCGTCCGTCTCGGCGCGGAGGGCCGACCCGTCACGGCAGGCGGGAGCGCCTTCACCACCGACCTCGACGCGACGGCGGACGCGTCCCTCTACGGCACCATCTCGCTGGTCATCGCGCTCCTGTTCGGGACCCTCGGGCTGCCCCACGTCCTCGTCCGTTTCTACACGAACCCCGACGGCGCGTCGGCGCGGCGGACGACGCTGATCGTCCTCGGCCTGCTCTCCGTGTTCTACCTGTTCCCGACCGTGTACGGGATCCTGGGGAGGATCCACATGCCGGAGCTCGCGGCCGAGGGAGCGGCGGACGCCACGGTCCTCCTGCTGCCGGGCCGCATCTTCGACGGGGCCGCCGGCGACCTGCTGTCCGCCCTGGTGACCGCGGGCGCCTTCGCGGCGTTTCTCTCGACGACGAGCGGCCTCGTGGTGTCGCTCGCCGGCGTGGTGAGCCAGGAGTTCTTCCAGGGCAGCGTCGCCGGCTTCCGGCGGGCGGCACTCCTCTCGGCGCTCGTCCCGCTCGTCATCGCCCTGCTGACGGACAGCCTGGCGCTGGCCGGCAGCGTGGGATCCGTGTTCGCCTTCACGGCCTCCACCATCTGCCCACTGCTGCTCCTCGGGATCTGGTGGCGCGGGCTGACGGATGCAGGAGCCGTCGCGGGGATGCTCGCCGGAGCGGTGCTGTGCGGGGGCGCGATCGCGGGATCAGCACTGCTGGGGCCGCGTGCCGGTGACCGGTGGGTGGTGCTGGACCAGCCCGCGCTGTGGACCGTGCCGACGGCGTTCCTCACCATGGTGCTCGTCTCGCGGGCGACGGCGGGGCGGCGGCCGGCATCCGCCTCCCGCGTGCTCGCCCGCCTCCACACGCCGGAGACGCACTGACGCCAGGTTGTCAGTCGATGCCCGCCATGAGTTCCACGACGCGCTCCATAAAGACGTCCACCTGGTTTTCCTCGTAGCCGTCCGCGCCCCTGGTCTCCCGGAACACGGCCCGGCGGACGACGTCGACGCTCATCGGGACGCTGTTCTCGAGGTACTGCAGGAGTTCGTCGCAGAGGCGGTCGACGTCCTCGACGTTGTAGCTCGGGCTCTTCGTCCTCGTCGGACGGCGGAAGCGCTCCCCCGCGGGGCGGTGCAGGCGTCTCCGGAGCACTGCGGCGGTGCGCCCGATCGTCCGCAGCCACGCCTCCTCGCCCTGCGTAGCGATGACGTGGTCGCGTTCCCGCTGTGCGAAGACGTCCTCGAGCCGGTCCAGCGCGGCATCCACGGCCTGGGGCTCGTAGCCGCCCCTAGCCGGGTCGAAGGACATGCCGCGGACATCCGTGCTCGTGATGGCACCGTCGGGATGTTCCGCGTTGTAGTGTGCGCGGGCCTTCGTCAGGAAGCGGTCCACCTGGCGCGTGTTGTAGCCGAACTCCCGGCGTCCGACGCGTGCGAACGGGGAACTGCCCGGGCGGGCGACATCCATGGTCAGTCCTTCTGGCGAGTGTTTCGTGAGACCGTGCGGGAGCCGTCCGGCTCCGGGGGTTTCCGCCGCTGACCTGCGGCTACATCATCCCCGATACAAATGTAGCGGACAGCAGGTACGCCATCGGGGACGCGAAGACGATCGAGTCGAGGCGGTCCATGACCCCGCCGTGGCCGGGCAGGATGGTGCTCATGTCCTTGACGCCGAGCTCGCGCTTGATCATCGATTCCGCGAGGTCGCCGGCAGTGGCGGACGCCACGATGGCGACGGCGAGCACCAGTCCGATCCACAGCGGCTGCCCCAGTAGGAACACGGCGCACAGGCCGCCGACCACGAAGGCCCCGCCGATCGATCCGCCGAAGCCCTCCCAGGACTTCTTGGGGCTGATCTTCGGCGCCATGGCGTGCTTTCCGAAGAACGCCCCGATCAGGTAGCCGAAGGTGTCGTTCGCGACGACGAGCAGCAGCAGCGTCGCGATCACGAGGAACCCGCCCTCCGCACGCATGAGCAGCATCGCGAAGCTCAGCATGAACGGCACCCACAGCACCGTGAAGGCACCGGCCATGAGGCTCTTCCCGGCGTCGGGCGCGGGATCGAGCGAACGCCAGAGGAAGAGGCCGACCACGGAGAAGACCGCGGCGGCGGCGAGGCCCTCGGCTCCGCCGAAATAGGCGGAGGACGGAAGGACCAGGGCACCGGCGAGGGTGGGCACGAGGGGCACGTGGATGCGTCGGATCTCGAGCGCGCGGCAGATCTCCCAGACGCCGACGGCGCCGAACAGGGTGACGATGCCCACGAAGACGATCGGGAAGAACAGCAGGCCCACGAGGACCGGGATCAGGAGCCCCGCGCCCACGCCGATCGCGGCCGGAAGGTTGCGGCCGGCACGCGAGGGCTTGCCCGGCTCGCGGATGGGACGGCGACGCCGGAACAGCCCGTGGCCGGATGCGCGCCCGGCACGGGTCGCCCTGCGCGGTCCGGGCGTGGATACGGCACCGGGCGTGCTGTCTCCAGCACCCGGTGCTGCACCCGGCGCTGCGTCCGGTGACGCACCCGACGGCGCGACGTCGGCCGAGACGACGACAGCGCGGGTGGTGTCTGTCCCGGCGTCGGGACCTGTTGGTCGCCCGAGGCCCGCGCCGGGAGGATCGAGGTCTGCCATCAGACCTCGAGCAGCTCGGCTTCCTTGCGCTTCAGCAGGTCGTCGATGAGGTCGACGCGGGACTTGGTCAGCGCGTCAAGTTCCTTCTCCGCGCGCGAGCCCTCGTCCTCGCCCGAGTCGCCGTCCTTGACTGCCTTGTCGATGCCGTCCTTCGCCTTGCGGCGGATGTTGCGGATGGAGATCTTGGCGTCCTCCGCCTTCGTCTTCACCAGCTTCACGTATTCCTTGCGGCGCTCCTGCGTCAGCTCGGGCAGGACCACCCGGATCACGTTGCCGTCGTTCGACGGGTTGGCGCCGAGATCGGAATCACGCAGCGCCTTCTCGATGTCGTTGAGCGAGGCTCGGTCGAACGGCGTGATGAGCAGGGTGCGGGCTTCAGGGTTCTGGAACGACGCCAGCTGCTGCAGCGGGGTGGGAGCGCCGTAGTACATCACCACCACCTTGGAGAACAGCGAGGCGTTGGCACGCCCGGTGCGGACCGTGGCGAAATCGTCCTTTGCAACCTCCACGGCCTTGTCCATCTTGTCGGTGGCTTCCAGCAAGGTCTCTTCGATCACAATGTCTCCTTCGGTCCGCAGTCGGCTGCCCGGCAACCGTTCCAGTGTTCAATCCTAGTTCAAGCCCTCAGACGGGGACGCGTGATGTCGCGGCGCCGGAAGGGCGCCATTGCCCCGCGCGCGCCGAGCGGGTAGGCGGAGCGGCTAGACGGTGACGAGCGTGCCGAGCTTCTCGCCGCGGATGGCGCGCGTGACGTTGCCTTCGCCCTCCATGCCGAACACGACCATCGCGAGCTTGTTGTCCTTGCACATCGTCATGGCGGTCTGGTCCATGACGCGGATGTCACGGCGCAGGGCCTCGTCGTAGGACAGCGTGTCGAGCTTCTCCGCCGTCGGATCCTTGTGGGGATCGGCCGTGTACACGCCGTCGACGCCGCTCTTCGCCATCAGGACCTCGTCCGCGTGGACCTCCAGGGCGCGCTGCGCTGCCACGGTGTCGGTGGAGAAGTAGGGAAGGCCCGCGCCGGCACCGAAGATGACCACGCGTCCCTTCTCGAGGTGGCGGATGGCGCGCCGCGGGATGTAGGCCTCGGCGACCTGGCCCATCGTGATGGCGCTCTGCACGCGCGTCTCGACGCCGTCCTGCTCGAGGAAGTCCTGCAGGGCGAGGCAGTTCATGACGGTCCCGAGCATGCCCATGTAGTCGGCGCGCGAGCGGTCCATGCCGCTCTGCGAGAGTTCGGCGCCGCGGAAGAAGTTGCCTCCGCCGACGACGATCGCGACCTCGACGTCGCCGACGGTGGCCGCGATCTGCTTTGCCACGGACCGGACGGTCTCCGGGTCGACGCCCAGCTTGCCGCCGCCGAAGACCTCACCGGAGAGCTTGAGGAGGACCCGGCGCCGGCCTCCGGTACCGCCCGTCGGAGCGGTGGAAGTGGTGTCCATGAAGTGCCTCCCGTGGCGTTGGGTTGTCGGCCGTCCCTGATCGGACGGCGGGTGGTGCGAGGTGCGGGATGTTGCCGGACCCGTTACAGGATACGGGGCGCCTCCCGAGCGCAGGAAAGGGCGGCCACCTCGATGGCGGCCGCCCTTCGTTTCGTGCTGGGCCTCGGCCTGGAGCCTAGGCGCCGACGCGGAAGCGTGCGAAGGCCGTGGCCTTGGCGTCGGCGTCGGACAGGACCGTCGCGACGGACTTCTTCGCGTCCTTGGCGAATGCCTGGTCTACCAGGACACCCTCCTTGAAGAAGCCCGTGAGGCGTCCTTCGACGATCTTCGCGAGTGCCTGCTCGGGCTTGCCCTCGGCGCGTGCGGTCTCGTCGGCGATGCGGCGCTCCGACTCGACCAGCTCGGCGGGGACGTCCTCGCGGGTCAGGTACGTGGGCGCGTAGGCGGCGATGTGGACCGCGACGTCGTGCGCTGCCTCGACAGCGGCGTCACCGGAACCCTCGACGGCGAAGAGCACGCCGACCTGGGCGGGGAGGTCCTTGGACGTCTTGTGCAGGTAGGCGTCGACGATCTTGCCCTCGACGCGCGCGATGCGGCGGACGTCGACCTTCTCGCCCAGCAGCGCGCCGGCTTCGATGACGTGCTCGGATACGGGCTTGCCGTCGAGCTCGAAGGACAGGAGGCTCTCGACGTCGGCGGCACCGGACTCGATGGCGGCGGCGAGCACCTTGTTGGAGAAGTCGATGAACGGACCGGCCTTCGCGACGAAGTCGGTCTCGCAGTTGACCTCGACCATGACGCCGACGTTGCCGTCGACGCGAGCGGCGACGAGGCCCTCGGCGGTCGAGCGGCCCTCGCGCTTCGTGGCACCCTTGAGGCCCTTGATGCGGATCAGTTCCAGGGCCTTGTCGGCGTCGCCGTTGGCTTCGTCGAGGGCCTTCTTGACGTCCATCATGCCGGCGCCCGTGCGCTCGCGCAGGGCCTTGATGTCAGCGGCAGTGAAATTTGCCATACGAACTCCTAAGTTGATGTGGATCTACGACGAGCTACCGCGGGCCTCGACCCGCGGCGCAGGCGTCACCCGGTGAGCGCCTGCGGAACATGCGTAAGGGGCGTGGTTTGACCCACACCCCTTACGCAATGAGGACTACTTGGTGTCGCTGGAGGAGACTTCCTCGGCAGGCAGGCCTGCAGCTGCGGGGGCCTCGGCGGCGAGCGCCTCGGCTTCGGCGGGAGCCTGGTCGGCAGCGGGCGACTCGGAGGTCGCCGGAGCTGCTGCCTCGGCTGCGGGAGCATCGGAGCCGCCCTCGAGCAGTTCGCGCTCCCACTCGGCCATGGGCTCTTCGGCCGCTGCGGCGTCGTTACCGTTCGCGCGGTTGTTGCGGGCGATGAGGCCTTCGGCCACGGCGTCCGCGATGACGCGGGTGAGGAGGTTGACGGCGCGGATGGCGTCGTCGTTGCCCGGGATCGGGAAGTCGACCTCGTCCGGGTCGCAGTTGGTGTCGAGGATCGCGACGACGGGGATGTTGAGCTTCTTGGCCTCGTCGATGGCGAGGTGCTCCTTCTTGGTGTCGACAACCCAGACGACCGAGGGGGCCTTGGTCAGGTTGCGGATACCGCCGAGGTTGCTCTGCAGCTTGGTGAGCTCACGCTTGAGGAGCAGGAGCTCCTTCTTGGTGTGGCCCGAGCCGGCGACGTCGTCGAAGTCGATCTCTTCGAGTTCCTTCATGCGCTGGATACGCTTGGAGACCGTCTGGAAGTTGGTGAGCATTCCACCGAGCCAGCGCTGGTTCACGTAGGGCTGGCCGACGCGGGTCGCCTGGTCGGCGATCGCTTCCTGGGCCTGCTTCTTCGTGCCGACGAAGAGGACGGTTCCGCCGTGGGCGACGGTGGCCTTCACGAATTCGTGCGCGCGGTCGATGTAGCCCAGCGACTGCTGAAGATCGATGATGTAGATGCCGTTGCGCTCGGTGAAGATGAATCGCTTCATCTTCGGGTTCCAACGGCGGGTCTGGTGACCGAAGTGGACGCCGCTGTCGAGCAGCTGGCGCATGGTTACGACTGGCATTTTCTGCCTTTCTTCAGCTTCGGCTCGGGCGCGATGCGCCGCCGAAAGCTTGTTGACGGTTATCTCGGTACTGGCCGGGGTGGCTGGTACGTCCTGGTGCCTGGTCGTCGTCGAAGACGTCCCCTCCCCTTCCGGACTTTGCCGGACCGCAGGGCGGGCACTTCGGCACCCTTTATGAGTACTGAATCGCAGGCACGCGTAGTCAGCCTGAGGATCCCATCCCGCGACGATGCCGTAGGCACGAGGAGGTGGGAGCAGCAGGCTGCTCGTCCAAGTGTACTACAGCGCCGGCGCCGGACCGGGCCCGACGACGGCGGTCCCTGCTCCCGGGCCGTCGCGATTCCGGGGGCCGCAGTTGTCCACATGGCTCCGGCCGCCGTCCCCGCCGGGGTGCGCGTCCGGCAGGGTTTCCTCATGACTGGTCTCCCGGCACGCCGTCCCGCCCGCACCCGCGTCCGCCCTGTTCGCGCGGGTTTCCCCGGGATCGTGGTCCGCGCGGCGGTCCGTAGGGCTTTCCCCGCGATCGTGGTCCTGGTGCTGGCCGGCACCGTGGTCGGCAGCCCCGCAGGTCCTGCCGGGGCTGCCGCAGACGTCGTCCCCGAATGGTCCTGGCCGCTGACCCCGGTTCCGGAGGTACTGCGACCCTTCGAGAAGCCGCCGCAGCGATGGAAACGAGGCCACCGCGGCGTGGACCTGTCCGCAGGTGCCGGCGGGCCGGTCGCCGTCCTGAGTCCTGCCGACGGGGTCGTCTCCTTCGCGGGAACCGTCGTGGACCGCGGGGTGCTGTCGATCGATCACGGCGGCGGGCGGATCAGCAGCTTCGAGCCCGTCACCACGGATCTGGCGAAAGGCCGGCGGGTCGGCCGGGGTGACGTCGTGGCGATGCTCGCCGGGCCGGCGGCCGGCGTCCCTCCGGGGCACTGCGGGCAGCCGTGCCTGCATTGGGGCGTCCGTGTGGACGGCGACTACGTGGACCCGCTGTCCTTCGTGACGGACCGGCGCCCCTCGGTGCTCCTTCCATTGGGTGGCCGACGCTCGCACCGGGAAGCAGGGAGGGGCCGGACGGTGCCCGTCCGACCCCTCCCCCGCCGCGCCTCCCCCTAGACGAAGGCGGCGATGCCCGTGATGGACCTGCCCGCGACGAGCGTGTTGATCTCCTGCGTGCCCTCGTACGAGTACACGGCCTCCGCGTCGGAGAAGATCTTCGCCATCTCGAAGTCGGTGACGATGCCGTTGCCGCCCAGGATGTTGCGTCCGGCGGCGACGCTCTCGCGCATGCGGGCGGTGGTGAAGGCCTTCGCGAGGGCCGACTGCTCGTCCTTCGCCTTGCCTGCGTCCTCGAGCTGGGAGAGGCGCACCATCATGCCCATGGAGCTCATGGCGTTGCCGAGGATCTGGACGAGTTGCTGCTGGACGAGCTGGAAGCTGGCGATGGGCCTGCCGAACTGCTCGCGCTCGACCGCGTAGCGGCGTGCCACGTCGAAGGCTGCGAGCTGCTGGCCCACGGCCTGCCATCCGACGGCCAGCCTCGTCACCTTCAGGACCTTGTTCGTGTCCCGGAAGCTGTTCGCGCCCTTCAGGTGGAAATCATCGGAGACGACGACGTTGTCCAGGACGATGTCCGCGTTCTCGACGGAGCGGAGGGCGATCTTGTTCTCGATCTTCGTCGAGGTGAAGCCGGGTGCCCTCGTGTCCACCAGGAAGCCCTTGACCTGGTTGTCCTCGAGGTCCCTGGCGTAGATGACCACCCAGTCGGAGAAGGTGGCGTTGCCGATCCAGCGCTTGGCGCCGTTCAGGGTCCACGAGTCGCCGTTCCGGCGTGCCGTGGTCCGGGTTCCCCCCGCGACGTCCGAGCCGCCGAGCGGTTCCGTCAGGCCGAAGGCCCCGATCTTCCGGAGGGCGTAGATGTCGGGCAGCCACTCCTCCTGCTGCTCCTTCGAGGCGAGCAATTCGATCGAGCCGGTGAACAGGCCGTCATGGACGCCGAGGAAGGTGGCGAAGGAGGTGTCCGCCCTCGTGAACTCGGCGTGGGAGATGCCGGCGAAGAGGCTGGAGTAGCCCTGACGGTGCACGGGGCTCACCGGATCGAGTTCGGCGATCTTCGGGATGAGCTCCTGCGGGAAGGAGCCCTGGTTCCACCAGGCGACGGCGTTCGGCCGGACTTCGAGGGCGAGCCAGGACCGGATCTCCTCGAGCCGGGAGCGCTCCTTGTCGGACAGCAGCTCCTCGAATGCATAGAAGTCGCCGCCCGGGTACGGGAGGTCGTTGACATCGATCGACGTCTTGCTCATCGGAATTCCCTTCCTCTGGTCATCGGCGACCAGCACACTCCAGGCGGACAGCCTGACGGGCGCGACGCGCTCATGGCCCAATGTTACTCGCCAGTAACTTAGGGCGCCAGTGGTCCCCGGCGGAGCGCTGGGGGCGGCGCCTGCCACAAGCCGGCCCGCCATCGGTCCGGCCGCCGCGAGTCAGGAAAGCACGAATGCGCCACCCACTGGCGTGAATGGCGCATTCGCGAGGGTCATGCTCGACCCTGTCGGTAGGGCTGCTGGGGCTTGAACCCAGGACAAACGGATTATGAGTCCGCTGCTCTAACCAGCTGAGCTACAGCCCCCAGGAGCGTGCTGCCCCCGATGCATCGGTCCCGGACTGCTCCCCGGGGCACCGAACGCAGGTTTCATTGTAAGCGGAGGGCGTCCGCCTCGTTGCCGGTGGGCTCGTCGGCCGATTCGTCGGCCGGTCCATCGGCCGAGCCACGCGCCGAACCGTCGGCCGAGCCGTTCAGGGTCCCGTGCGTGGAGAGGGTCCCGTAGTAGAGCCCCTCGAAGGTCGAGAGCGTCGTGTTGATGTCGTGCTTGTTCACCATCTCCCGGCTCGCCGCTCCCATCTTCTGCTGGTCCTCGGGGGACAGCTCGAGGATCTCGGTGATGCGGCGGGCCAGTTCGTCGGAGCTCCCGGGTGGGAACAGGAAGCCGTTCGTGCCGTCGGACACCAGGTGCGGCAGCGCCATGGCATTGGCGAGCAGCACCGGCGTCGAGGCGGACATCGCCTCCAGCGTGACGAGCGACTGCAGTTCCGCCGTCCCGGGCTGGCAGAACAGCGAGGCGCGGATGTAGCTCCTGCGCAGTTCCTCGTCGTCGATCAGACCCCGGAAGATGACACGGTCACCGATGCCGAGGCGGGCGGCCTGCGCCTGCAGGGCGGCCTTCACCTCGCCGCCGCCGACGATCTCCAGGTGGACGCGGAGGTGCTCGGGGGTCTTGGCCACTGCGTCGATCAGCACATTGACGTGCTTCTCCTCCGCGAGCCGGCCCACGAAGAGGACGGTGGGGTGCTGGTGGGGCTCGACGGTCTCACCGGGCTGCAGTTCGTAGGCGGCGGAGTCGATCCCGTTCGAGACGGGCAGCACCTCGGTGAGGAAGGCGTGGTCCCGCATGGCTTTCGCGGCGAGGGGGGTCGGCGTGGTCACGGCGGCAGCCTTGGCCATCACCTTGCCCATGTCCTTCCACGAGTTCTTCGCGACGATCCGCTTCAGCCACTCGGGGAACGGCAGGAACGGGTTGAGGTTCTCGGGCATGAAGTGGTTGGTGGCCACCACACGGATGCCCCGCTTCACCGCCTCGTACAGCGTGTACTCCCCCACCATGTAGTGGCACTGGATGTGGACGACGTCGGGCTGCACCTGGTCGAAGAGCAGGCTGATGTCCCGTCGAATCTCCCACGGGTAGCAGATGCGCCAGTAGTCGTGTGTCGGCACACTGTGCGAGCGGAGGCGGTGGACCGTCCAGTCACCACCCGGCTCGGTGAAGCTCCTGCCGTTGGACGCCCGGGGCGCGAGGACGTGCACGGTGTGCCCGCGCCCGCTCATGCCCTTCGCGAGCCGGTACCCGAACTGCGCAGCGCCATTCACGTTGGGCGGATACGTGTCCGCGGCGATCAGGATGGTCAGGGGTTTGTAATCAACCGGGTAACTCACGCGTGGATCCCCTACGTCGGTGTGCTGGACGGAACTGGTGCAGGTCGTGTCAGCGCTGCCTCTTCACGACGTCGGGATGATGTCGGGACAGGGCAACGACCCCCACAATAGCAACGAGGGCGGCCGAACCCATGCCCAGGGCGGTGACCGTCTGCACATCCGGCTGGAGTTCGCCGAGGATGGTGATCCCGACGGCGATGCCCACGATGGGGTCGATGACGGTGAGCCCCGCGATGACGAGATCGGGGGGTCCTGTCGCGTAGGCGCTCTGCACGAACCAGGATCCGAGGGCCGCGGCCCCGGCGAGTGCGACCAGGGTCAGGAACGGGACATTGAGCAGGAACCGGCCGTTCGGATCGAGCAGGTGGCCGGCGACGACCTTCGTCAGGACCGCGACGAACCCGAAGAGGACGCCGGCCCCGAGGATGTAGGCGAAGGCATTGAGCCGGTGCCGGCCGAGCACCGCCAGGGAACCGAAGACCGCGACGGCGGCACCGAGCAGGAGCACGACGGACAGTTCCTGGGCAGGATCCACGGAATGGTTCTGGCGCGTGACGTTCACGGCGAGCAGCACGAAGAGGGCGCTGCCGCTCACGCACCCCGTGATCGCGGCGACGGTGGGGCGGTTGATGCGGATGCCCTGGTCCCTGGAGTTGACCACGGTGGTGATGACCAGCGCGATCGCGCCGATGGGCTGGACGACCGTGAGGCTCGCGAGGCTCAGCGCGACGACGTTGAGGGCCGTCCCCGCTCCCAGGAGGAAGAGGCCGAACAGCCACCGCGGATTGGTGAGCATTCGCGCGAACCCCGACGAGCTGAGGGACAACCCGCCCGTGTTCGCCCGCACGGCACTGCCCTGCCGCTGCGCTCCGAACGCGAGGAAGACCGCGCCCAGCAGCGCGAGCGCTATGGCTAGGAGCGGCACGACTGCTGCTCGGCCCGCTCCAGCCGGTACTTGCGGTGGGCTGCGGTGAAGTAGGCGTAGAACGCGGCGAGGTGCAGCGCGCACCCGGCGGCGAGCAGCCCCTGCGCGACGATCAGGATCCATTCATGTCCGAAGCCCTCGACGCGGTGCAGCAGGAGCAGCGGCGCTCCGACGAGCAGCAGCGCGGTCCGGATCTTGCCGATCGTGGCGACGGGGAGATGCAGGGGCCCGCGGAACAGGACGAGTGCGTTGATGATGAGCAGGACATCCGGGATGACGATGGCCCAGACGAGCCACGCCGGGGCGATGCCGTCCACGACGAACGTGACCGCGACGACGATCAGGGCGGTACGGTCGGCCAAGGGGTCCAGCCACTTCCCGACGACGGACACCTGGTGGAGGCGACGGGCGATGTAGCCGTCGACCCAGTCGGTGGACCCGACGATGCAGAGGGTCAGGACTGCCGCGCCGTACCGCTGCTGGGTAATGAACCAGACGAACAGGGGGGCGCCGAGGAAGCGGACGATGGTGATGAGGTTCGGCAGGGTCCATGCCGTCGCGAGTTCAGTGCCCTCACTGCCGGACGGCGCTCCGGTCCCGATCGATTTCGTCACGTGTGCCTCCCCACCCCATTATGCAGTGGTACGGCCGCTCTCCCGTGGCCTCCCGCGGTGCGGTGCTGGTCACGGGCGAGCGGCCGCCCTGGAACGTACTGCTACTTGCTGAGGAGTCGGCGCAGCATCACGAGCATCGCGGCCACGGAGGCAGCGAGGACGCTCAGGGGCTTCCACCGGTCGGCGAGGCTCGTGTTGTGCGGGACCTCGCGGCGGACTGCCACGGCCGCGACCCTGCCGTTGCCCTTCGCCCCGTCGGCCTTCGTGCCGCCTTCGGGCGAGCGGTGCCGGGCCTTGTCCAGCCGCGCCTTGACGTCCGCGCGGGTGCCGAGCGAATCCCGGGCGTCGGCGATGTGGGTGCGGCGCTCGCCCGTGCGGCCACGCAGTTCCTCGTAGGACGGCGTGGGTTCCTTGGGCTTGGTGTCCTGGACGTCGTCCCTGGAGTCCCTGTCCTCCTTCGGCTTCTTCACGTCGAGGGTGGCGGGGTCGAAGCTGCGGCCTTCCTTCAGCACGCCCAGGTCGTAGCGGATGCCGCGGATGGCGTCCTGGGGTACCAGCGGGAGCTGCTTCTTCAGCCGCGAGACGCCGATCAGCGCGAGGAGGCCGCCGATCACGAGGAAGAGGAGTGCCACCAGCAGGGCGGCCAGCCAGGCCGGCATGATCTCGGCGAGGCCCATGATGGCCGCGACCACGAGGGCGACGGCGAAGAACAGCACGAAGACGAGCGCGACGACGAGGAAGGCGGCCGCGATTCCGGCTTTGATGCCCTTCTGCTTCATCTGTGCGACGGCGATCGAGAACTCGTCGCTGACCTGCCGCGGCGTCAGGCGCGCCAGGAGTTTGATGAGTCCAAACAGCGAGAGCGAGCCTGTGGACCGCTTGCCGCGCGTACTAGCCGAGCTGTTCATAGGCCCTGCCTCCATTCGTGTGTGTCTAGCTGGAAATTCGCTGAACCAAAATTACCACCGGCCGCCTACCCGGGTTCCGCCTCCTGTCGACCCCTGCCGGTACGGGACCGGAGGGCCTTCGGTGCGCTAGTGCGCCGCCGTCGGAACCGTCAGGCGGACGTGAGTTCCCTGTTGTCCTCGAGGTCCTTCCCGGTGAACTCGGGAAGCCTCGTGCGGACGAAGAGGAAGGACAGGACGGCGAACACCGTGAAGGCCGCGTACATGATCCAGAGACCGAGGTTCTCGCTGACCCAGGGGAAGGTCAGTGTCACGATGAAGTTGAACACCCAGTTGACCATCGTGGCGACGCCGAGGGCGATGGAGCGGATGCGGTTGGGGAACATCTCGCCGAGGGTGACCCACATGACCGGGCCCCACGTGGCGGCGAAGAAGATGACGAAGAGGTTCGCACCGACGAGGGCGACCGGCCCCCATGCCCCGGGCAGGGTGATGTCCTCGCCCGATCCCTCGGCCTGCAGGAATGCGAGGGTCGCAGCCAGGAGGCCGACGGCCATCCCGATGGAGCCGACGAGGAGCAGCTTGCGGCGACCCACCCGGTCGACGAAGAAGATGGCGACGAAGGTCATGGCGACGTTGATGATCGAGGTGATGACCGACGTCGTGAACGAATCGCTCTCGCTGAAGCCGACCGACTTCCAGAGCGTGGTCGAGTAGTAGAAGATCGCGTTGATGCCCACCAGCTGCTGCAGTGCGGCGATGGCCATGCCGACCCACAGGATGGGCTGCAGGCCGAAGGCGGGGCCACGGAGGTCGCGGTAGCTCGCCCGGTCCTCGCGCTCGAAACTCTCCCGGATCTGGCTGATCTTGCCCCGGGTGTCGCCGATGCCGGAGACACGGGACAGGACGCGGGCCGCTTCCTCGTCGCGGCCGGCGCGGATGAGGAACTGGGGGGATTCGGGGATGATGAGCGCCAGGACCCCGTAGATGACGGCGGGGATCACGCCGATCAGGAGCATCCAGCGCCACGCGGACAGCCCCCACCACAGCTCGTTGCCGGCTCCCCCTGCAGCGCCTGCCAGCGAGGCGTCCGAGAGCAGTGCGGCGAAGATGCCGACGGTGATGGCCAGCTGCTGGACGGAGGCCAGGCCGCCGCGCCATTTCGACGGGGCGATCTCGGCGATGTATCCGGGGACGATCACGGAAGCGATGCCGATGGCGAGACCGCCGACGAGGCGCCAGGCCATGAGGTCCCACTCGGAGACGGCGTAGGCAGACCCGGCGGAGTTGACGGCGAACAGGAGGGCGGCCGCCACCATGACCTTCTTCCGGCCCCAGCGGTCGGCCAGTCCGCCGGCGAACCAGGCGCCTGCTGCGCAGCCGAGGAGCGTGATAGCGACGGTGAAGCCCAGGACGGTGGGGCTCAACTGGAAGTCGGCCTGGATCGAATCCACGGCGCCGTTGATGACGGCGGTGTCGAAACCGAACAGGAGCCCTCCGACGGCGGCTGCGACCGTGATCGCGATCACCCGCGCGAGGTGCTGTGGTGACTGCGCCGTGTCCGATCCGGCGTCGTGCTCGCTCATGTTGGGTTCTCCCTGCTCGATCCGTGTTTCTCACCCTACGTCAATCCGAAGCGTGCTTAGCAGCGGCTCCGGGCGCCTCGCACCTCCACCCACCATGCTGGAAGGGTTGACGCGGGCCGTAGGATGGGAGGGTCGTTGATTCGCCTCAGCAACCAAATCGTCCGGTACCGGACGAGCGGTTGCGTGCCGCGAGCCGCTCCGCCGTCGTCGCCGGGCCGCCGCCGCGATCGATGCCGTTCCGCCCCTCTCCGTATCCACCGGCAGCACCTCCCGTTCGTTAGGCAGCATCGTGAGCACCATCACCCACCCAGGCGACACCCTCTCCCGTCGCGAGAAGATCATCTACGTCTTCATCCTCGGCACACTGACGGCACTCGGCCCGTTCACCATCGACCTCTACCTGCCGGCCTTCCCCGCCCTGCAGTCGGACCTGGGCGTCTCCGAGGCCGCGGTCCAGCTGACCCTCACCGGGACGATCATCGGCTTCGCGAGCGGGCAGCTGCTCGTGGGCCCGCTCAGTGACAAGATCGGCCGGCGCCTGCCGCTCATCCTGGCGACCACCCTGCATGTCTGCTCCTCCATCGGGGCGGCGTCGTCGGAGGACATCAACATGCTGATGCTGTTCCGGGTCCTCCAGGGCATCGGTGCGGCGGGCGGCGGCGTCGTGGCGATGGCCATGGTGAGGGATCTCTTCGGCGGCTACACGCTGGTGCGCATGCTGTCCTACATGGCGCTCGTCAACGGCATGGCGCCCATCTTCGCCCCGGTGATCGGGTCGCAGCTGCTCCTGCTGTTCCCCTGGCCCGGCATCTTCTGGTTCCTCGCGTGCTACGGCGTGCTGGTGATCGTGGCCGTGTCACTGTTCATCATCGAGACCCTGCCCCGGGAGAACCGCCGCCAGTCCGGCCTCACCGTGGCTCAGCGGTACAGGGCGGTCCTGAGCGACCGCATCTTCGTCGGTATCCTGCTGGTCGGCGGCATGAACTTCTCGGGGCTCTTCTCCTACCTGTCGGCGTCGCCCTTCCTCTTCCAGGGACCGTACGGCCTGAACGAGCAGCAGTACGGCCTGCTGTTCGCCATCAATTCCCTGGGCATCGTCGCCGGCGTCCAGGTCAGCTCGCGCGTGCTGAGGCGCGTCGGCCCCCAGTGGGTCATCGCCCTGGCGACGGTCGTGCAGGTCATCATGGCGCTGCTCATCATCGCCTTCGACCAGCTGGGCCTCGGGTTCTGGGGCACCGCCCTTCCGTTGTGGTTCTACATCATGGCGACGGGCTTCATCTTCCCCTGCGTCCAGGTCCTCGCACTCATCAACAACGGCGCGCAGGCCGGGACGGCCGCTTCGCTGCTCGGCGCGGTGACCTTCGGCACGGCGGGCGTGATCTCGCCCCTCGTCGGACTGCTGGGCGAGGGGATCGAGTCGGCCACGCCGATGGCCCTGGTCATGGCGGCCTGCATCGCCCTCGGCGTGGTGTTCCTGTGGACCATCGTCCGGCCCCGGACGGTGCCCGCGCTGCAGTAGCGCGTTCCTGCAGTAGCGGGTTCCTGCAGGGTGCTTGCTCAGGCCGCGGTCGGCTCCGCCGGCAGGGCCTCCGCCGTCCTGGCGATGTTGCGTGCCATCGCCGCGAAGATGAAGCCGTGGAACGGCAGCACCGCGAACCAGTAGAGGCGGCCCGAGAGCCCCTGCGGGAAGAACACCGCGCGCTGGTAGTAGGAGCTCCCGGAGCCGTCGGGCTCCACCCGGAACTCGAGCCATGCCCTGCCCGGGACCTTCATCTCGGCACGGAGCCGCAGGCGCTCCCCCCGGACCAGTTCCTCCACACGCCAGAAATCCAGCGCCTCGCCCGTGAGGAGCTCCTTCGCGTCCCGCCGTCCGCGGCGCAGGCCCACGCCTCCCGCGAGCTTGTCCATCCAGCCGCGGGCTGCCCAGCCGACGGGCCAGGAGTACCAGCCGTTCTCGCCGCCGATACCCTCGACGACGCTCCAGAGCCTCTGGGTCGACGCCGTCGAGCTGTACGTCTGGACGTCGGTGAAGACCGTGTGGCCGGCCCACTGGGGGTCCGAGGGCAACGGATCGGCCTCGGTGTCGATCTGTGACGCCCCGGCCCAGCTCGTCTCCACCTCTCCCGCGCGCATCCTGCCCAGTGCCATGTCCACGGCCAGGCGGTAGCCGGTCAGCCCGCCCGTCGGCGCGGGGACGTACTGGTCGATGTCGTGCTCGGAGGTCACGGCGTCGTGCTGCAGCGATTCGATGAGCGGCATCGCCATGGCCCGCGGGATGGGCGTCACGAGGTTCACCCAGTGCCCGGCGAGGCGCGGCGTGAGGACCGGCAAGGCGAGGATCCGGCGGTGAGGGAGTCCTGCGGCCGCGGCGTACTGGTTCATCATGTCGGCGTAGGTGAGCACCTCGCGGGATCCCAGGTCGAAGGTCCTGTTCAGTCCGGCGGGAAGATCCAGCGCCCCGACCAGGTAGTGGATGACGTCACGGACGGCGATGGGCTCGATGTGGTTCAGGACCCACTTGGGCGCCGGCATCACCGGGAGGACGTCGGACAGGTGGCGGATCATCTCGAAGGACGCGGATCCCGACCCGATGACCACGCCGGCCTGGAAGGCGATGGTCGGCGTCCCGGACTCGAGGAGGATCCTGCCCACCTGGGTGCGTGAGCGCATGTGGGTGGACAGCTCGACGCCCTCGGGGTGGAGGCCCCCGAGGTAGACGATCCGGCGCACCCCGGCCACCGTGGCCGCCGCCGCCACGGTGGATGCGATGTCCGCCTCGCGCTCGTCGAAGTTCCTGCCGGACCCCATGGAGTGGACGAGGTAGTAGAGCGTGTCGACGCCCTGGCTGACCTCGCGCATGGTCTCGGCGTCCTGCAGGTCCCCCTGCACGATGTCGACGGAGTCGGCCCAGGGGACGTCCTTGAGCTTCTGCGGGGAGCGGACGACCACCCGGACGTGGCGCCCCTCCGCGACCAGTTTGGTGACGAGGCGACCGCCGATGTATCCCGTGGCTCCGGTGACCAGGATGAGCTTGCCGCGCGCGCCGTCGTTGTCCATGCGCACAGCCTACGCCCGCCGTCCGACACTCCGGCGGGTCCGCGGCGGAGCCTCCCGACGTCTCTGGACCTCCGTCCGGCCCGGATCCTGATGCCGACGGGTCTGGCGGGAGGAAGTGCCGGGCGGGTGCCAAAAAGAATGCCCCTGACCTGTGTTTCCACAGGTCAGGGGCATATTTGCTCCTCCGACTGGACTTGAACCAGTAACCCTTCGATTAACAGTCGAATGCTCTGCCAATTGAGCTACGGAGGAAAGCGCGAGTTCTACTTTACATACCTTCCGGGGGGATGTGAAATCGGCGCCCGATCACTCCTCTCGGAGCTGTCTCCGCTGCATCTCGAGCTCCATCAGGTCGCGCTGCAGCTGGTTGTAGAGCGCCGGGTCGGAGGCGGGATCCATGCGCTGCAGCTGCCCCAGCTTGTCCGCCTTCTGCTGGGTGATCCGGAGCTCGGTCAGCCGGTTCAGGATGTCGCGGCAATACGCCACCATCGCGTCGGCGTCCTTCGCGGGCAGCGGCCGGACGGCCAGTTCGCTGACCAGGGGGCGCAGGACGTCGGGGACGCCCTCGCGCACCGATTCCACCCACCGGGGCAGTTCGGTCCCCGCCGCGCCCGCTGCTAGCACCGCAGTGTGCAGGGCCTCGTAGACGGGGACGGTGAACCGGAAGGTGGAGAAGCTCTCCCACTGCGTGGCGGTCAGGAGGGTGGGCTGCTGGAGGGCCACTTCGAGCACCTCCCGCTCCATCCGGGCGATGGGGTCCCGCGGATCGGGGCGCTCGAAGTACGGCTCGTCGGGGGCTACCGAGGAGGTGGCACCGGCGGCCGGCGAGCCGGACGGAGCACTGCCCTGCTGGGCAGGGCTCCCCTGCTGGCCGTGCCGGGCGCCGGCGGACGCCGGGCCGCTGTCGCGGCGTGCTGCCGCGGTGACGGCGCGGGCCACCTGGTCCTCGCCGACGTACTGCATGCCCAGCCAGCGCGAGAGCTCGCGCGTGTAGGTGGACCGGAGGGAGACGTCGCGGATCTGGGCGACGATCGGGGCCGCGTGCCGCAGTGCCTTCACCTGTCCCTCCCCCGAGGAGAGGTCGAAGTTGGCGAAGGACGCCTTGATCGCGAACTCGAAGAGGGGGCGGCGGTCGGCGATGAGCGCGCGGACGGCGTCGTCGCCCCGGGTCTGCCGCAGGTCGCACGGATCCGCTCCGGATGCCTCGACGGCGACGTACGTCTGTGAGTTGAACCGCTGGTCCTCCTCGAAGGCGCGCAGCGCCGCCTTCTGGCCCGCGGCATCGCCGTCGAACGTGAAGATCACCTCGCCGCCCGTGCCGTCGTCGGACAGGAGCCGGCGCGCGATCTTGATGTGATCCGTACCGAATGCCGTACCGCAGGTGGCGACGGCGGTGCCCACGCCTGCGAGGTGGCATGCCATGACGTCCGTGTAGCCCTCGACGACGACGAGCTGCCGGTTCTTCGCGATCTCCCGCTTGGCGAGGTCGATGCCGTACAGCACCTGGGACTTCTTATAGAGCGATGTCTCCGGGGTGTTGAGGTACTTCGGCCCCTGGTCGTCCTCGTAGAGCTTGCGCGCGCCGAAGCCCACGGTGTCCCCGGTGATGTCCCGGATGGGCCAGATGAGACGCCCCCGGAAGCGGTCGTAGTACCTCCCGGCGTTGCTCGAGGACGCGCTGAACATGCCGGTCAGTTTCAGTTCGTCCAGGGTGAAGCCGCGGCCGGTGAGGTGGTTCAGCAGCGTGTCCCAGCCCTGGGGTGCATAGCCGACGCCGAACTGCTCCGCGGCCCCGCGGTCGAAGCCGCGTTCCTGGAGGAACTGGCGTGCCGTGGCTGCTCCCTGGGTGAGGAGCTGGTCCCGGTAGAACTCCGCGGCGATCTTATGGGCGTCGAGCAGGCGCTGCCGCCGGCCGACGTCCTCCCGCCGCGGCCCCGTGCCGCCGTCCTCGTAGTGCAGCTCGAAGCCGATGCGGGCCGCCAGCTTCTCGACCGTCTCGCTGAAGGAGGTGTGGTCGAGTTTCTGCACGAAGGAGATGACGTCTCCGCCCTCGCCGCAGCCGAAGCAGTGGTACGAGCCCATCTGCGGGCGGACATGGAAGGAGGGCGACCGCTCGTCGTGGAACGGACACAGCCCCTTCCAGGACCCGATGCCCGCCGACTTCAGCGTGACGTAGGCCTCGACGACTTCCTTGATGTCGGTCCGCTGGCGTACCTCATCGATGTCTTCGCGCTTGATGAGTCCGGCCATGAAACCCAGTTTATGCCCGCGGCCAGCGCCGCCCGACCGCTGCCGGACGGGATGTGCGCAACGCCTCCCCTGCCGGACCGGGTGTCGGACCGGGTGCCGGGCCGGGTGCCGGACGGACGGCGCACCGAAGGCCGGACCGAGGGCCGGACCCGGTGCCGGACCGGCCCTGCGACCGTGTCGTCGGCCGTGTCGTCGGCCGACTGCCGGACCACCGCCGGACAGCGCCTACCAGAGGGCGGGGACTGGTCCGACGATCCGCTCGTGGAGGCTGAGCGCGGAGGCGTCCGTCAGCGACGCCACCTGGTCGATGACCACGCGCAGGCGGGCGTTCCCGTCCGGTGCCTCCCGCCAGTCCGCGGCGTACATGGGCTCGAGGTAGCGGTCGCCGTCGGCGTGGATCTGTGCGACGAGGGACGCGAGGATCTCGCGCTGGCGCTCGTAGAGCGGCTGGCGGTGGTCCGTCGTCATCACATAGGTGGTGGCGAGGCCCTTCATGACGGCGATCTCCATAATGGTCTCCTCGGGCACCACCATCTCCGCGTTGTAGCGGGTCAGCGGGTCCGGCCCGTAGATGGAGCGCGTCGACTGCATGGCGCTCAGGCAGAAGCGGCCGATGAGCTGGCTCGTCATGTTCTTGAGGGCCGCCATGGACCGGCGCGTGCCGTCCGCCTCCCGCACCCAGACCGGCGTCTTCTCGAGGCGGGACAGTGCCGCGTCGACGGCGGCCGGATCGGTGCCCGGGAGGTACCACTGCTGCGTGTAGCCGACGACGCGCGCGCGGGCGTCGGCGCTGTCCATCCATTTGAGTTGCAGGTGGCCGGCGACGATCGCGTCCTCGACGTCGTGCACGGAGTAGGAGATATCGTCTGCGAGGTCCATGACCTGCGCCTCGAGGCACGAGCGGCTGTCCGGGGCGCCGTCGCGCAGCCACTCGAAGACCGGCAGGTCGTCGTCGTACGCGCCGAACTTCGTGGTGCGCTGGCCGCTGATCACCGGTGCCGAGGCAACCGTCCACGGATACTTGCACGCGGCGTCGAGGCTCGCCCGGGTCAGGTTCAGGCCGGCGGGCCCGCCGTCCTCCTGCAGGACCTTCGGCTCGAGCCGGGTGAGGAGGCGCAGGGTCTGCGCATTGCCCTCGAACCCGCCGATGCCGTGGGCGATGTCGTTGAGCGCGGTCTCGCCGTTGTGTCCGAAGGGCGGGTGCCCGAGATCGTGGGCGAGGCACGCGGTGTCGACGATGTCGGGGTCGCATCCGAGCGTCCTGCCCAGCTCCCGGCCGACCTGCGCCACCTCCAGCGAGTGCGTGAGGCGCGTGCGGACGAAGTCATCGGTGTCCGGCGCGACGACCTGGGTCTTCGCGCCCAGCCGGCGCAGCGCGGAGGAGTGCAGCACCCGGGCCCGGTCGCGCTCGAAGTCGGTGCGGTGCGAGCTCTTGGGCGGCTCCTCCACCCACCGCTCGGTGTCCGCGGCACTGTAACCGGTGGTGGCGGACAGTTCGGGGAAGCTCATGATGCCTTTCTAGCGCAACGATGAAGGAAGGGGCCCGTGGGCGCCGGCCCCTGTGGACAAGGAGGCCTGCGCGGCCAGGACGGGCGCGGCATGGGCGTCAGCCGCCGGATACGTCCACCTCGGCTGCGGCGATGTCCGCCTGCTGCGCGGCGTTGAGGATGCGGCCGTCGAGCCAGTGCTCGGGCAGTGCGGTCCTCTTCGGGGAACCGGCCCGGCCGCGCGGGCCCTCCGCGTCGGAGCCGGGGTACGGCGAGTCCTTGTCGAGTTCGTCGAGGAGCCCGCGCAGCACCTCGAGGGTGGGCACGGTGGCCAGTTTGGCCCGGAGTTCCCCGCCCACCACGTAGCCCTTGAAGTACCAGGCCATGTGCTTGCGGATGTCACGGAGCCCCATCATCTCGCTGCCGAAGGTCTCGACCAGCAGTTCCGCGTGCCGGTAGACGGTGTCGGCGACCTGCCCGAGCCCCGGCTGGTGGCGGGAGGAGCTGCCCTCGAAGGCACTCATGAGGTCACCGAAGAGCCAGGGGCGCCCCTGGCAGCCCCGGCCGATGACGACGCCGTCGACACCGGTCTCCCGCACCATGCGGACGGCGTCCTCCGCGCTCCAGATGTCGCCGTTGCCGAGCACGGGAATGTCCGGCAACGCCTCGCGGAGTTCGGCGATGGCGTTCCAGTCGGCCTTGCCCGAGTAGAACTGCGAGGCCGTGCGGCCGTGCAGGGCGACGGCGGCCACGCCGCTGTCGCGGGCGATCTTGCCTGCCTCGCGGAAGGTCAGGTGGTCCTCGTCGATGCCCTTGCGCATCTTGATGGTCAGCGGGACGTCCCCCTTCGACGCCTCTCGCACGGCGGTCTGCACGATGCCGGTGAAGAGGTCGAGCTTCCACGGCAGGGCCGCTCCCCCGCCCTTGCGGGTGACCTTGGGGACGGGGCAGCCGAAGTTCAGGTCGATGTGGTCGGCGCGGTCCTCCTCGACGAGCAGGCGCACTGCTGCGCCCACGGTCTTCGGGTCCACGCCGTACAGCTGGACGGAGCGCACCTTCTCGTCGTCGTCGTGCGAGATGATGCGCATCGACTCCGGGCTGCGCTCGACGAGCGCGCGGGAGGTGACCATCTCGGAGACGTAGAGCCCGCCGCCGTATTCACGGCACAGCCGGCGGAACGCCTTGTTGGTGATGCCCGCCATCGGCGCGAGGATCACCGGCGTGTCCACCGTGATGTTGCCGAGGGTAAGCGGCGGGAGGTCGAGCCGGAGCGCGGCGTCGGCCGGGATGCCGGCCGGGGTGCCGGTCGGAGTGTCGGCCGGACCGGTGGGAAGGCCCGCGGGCGCGTCGGCTCGGGGATCACCGGTGGACGGAGCGGAGAGTGTCGATACTGCAGTCACCCTCCCATTGTCGCAAGGGGCCGCAAATCCGGTGCCGCTGTTCGCTGTGCGCCGTCGCTCCCGGCCGGCTTTGCGCCAGGCGCTGGTCATGCGCCCGGCTCCGTCCTGCGCCGGGCACCGGGCCCGCCGAGTGCCACGAGCCGAGCACCCGGGGCGAGGGTGCCCGGGGTACCGGCGGGCTCCGCCGTCGTCGCACCGATGCCGCCGTCGTCGCGCCCGCCCGTGCTCTTCGGGTCGACCGCCTTGACCACGAGCACGGCCACTCCGGTGGTGAGCGGGATGGCCAGGACCAGGCCGATCGAGCCGACGAGCGTCCTCACCACTTCTTCAGCGAGTTCCCCGCTGGTCAGGGTGTCGATCAGGGCGCGGTCGTAGAGGGAGACGAGGATCAGGACGGGAAGCGCCGCCCCTGCGTACGCGAAGGCGATCGTGTACACCGTGGAGGCGATGTGGTCGCGGCCGATCCTCATCGCGGAGGAGAAGAGCCTGCGGCCCGGGGTGTCGGGTGCGAGCTCGTACAGCTCCCAGACGGACGAGGACTGCGTGATGGTCACGTCGTTGAGGACGCCGAGGCCCGAGATGATGAGGCCGCACAGGATGACCGAGAAGATCGAGAGGCCGTCCGAGGCATTGACGAGCGTGTAGGCGTTCTCGTCGCCCACGCCGGTGAGGTGGGCTGCGTCCGTGGCCCAGGCCGCGAGGACCGCCGTGACGCCGAGGCCGAAGACGGTTCCCAGCAGGGCGGTGGACGTCCGGGCGGAGAAGCCGTGCGCGAAATAGAGGACGCCGTACATGATGACCACGGATCCCACGAGCCCGAGCAGCAGGGGCGGCCGGCCCTCCACGAGGCCGGGGAGGATGAAGTGCGCCAGGACGACCAGGGCGCCCACGAGTCCGATGATGGCGCGCAGTCCCCGCCACCGGGCCACCGCGATGACGACGACGGCGTATCCGACCGCGAGCGCGACGATCGGGACCGAGCGCACGAAGTCGACGAACACGTACGGTGCCGCTCCGCCCTGCATCACCGTGGAGAGGTCGAGGTAGCGGATCTCGTCGCCCACCTCCACCGCGTCGGTCTTCGCGAGTTCGGGCGTCACCTCCACGGGGATCACGTCTCCCCCCTTCGCCGGCTGTGTGTCCGCGATCGTGCAGGTCAGCGCGGTGCCGCCGGCGTCGACCGTCGGCTGCGACGACGGGCAGTCGCCCTCCCGGACCTCGCGGACGGTGCCGTGCTCGAAGCTGACCCCCTCCGCCGTCGCGTAGGGACTGGTGACCGAGAGGGAACTGCGGTCCCCGTCCGGCCACAGGAGCACCATGGCGATGAGGGTGATGACCCCGACGGGTACGAGGATCGCCGAGAGCAGCAGGGTGGCCCGTCGCCGCATCGCGATCGCGGCGGGCCCCGGACTCTCGGTCGGGTGGAGGTGGCTGGTGCCCACGGACTTCCCTCGGATGGTCGTTCGGTGGTCGGACGGTGCGTGCTGGACGCCGTGCGGGACGCCGTGCCGGACAGCGTGCGGGACGTCGCGCGGGACGGGTGGCGGGACGGAACGCCCATCGACTGCAGGGCGAGCCGGACCAGCACCAGGACCGCGGCGCACCTCTCGGATTCTACGCAGGAACGCGTGCGATCGTGCGGAGGCACCGCATGATTCGCGGGAGCGCCCCGCCGGCCCGAGGACAGGGCATGCTGGGAGCCAGCCGGGCAGGGCATGCCCGACGATGATGCCGGCAGGGCGTTGCAGCATGAACAGGCCTCCGGGCGGAAAGGGACGGTCCATGGCACCGGATGCATCTTCGGCAGGGGGTCGGGACCCCATAACAACCGTGAGCGGTGCGACGGGAACCGTGCGTGGCGTGGCGCTGGTCCTGCACGGTGGTCGCGCGGACAGTTTCGACCCCGTGCAGCCCCAGCACCTCAGCCCCCTCCGCATGCGTCCCTTCGCGGCGCGCCTCGCGGCGGGCGGGTCGGCGCACGGCCTGGCCGTCTGGACGCTGCGTAATCGTGTGAGGGGCTGGAACGGCGCGGAGCAGTCGGCCCTGACGGACGCCCGGTGGGCCCTCGACCGCATCGCGGTGCAGCACCCGTCGGTGCCGGTCTACCTGCTGGGGCACTCGATGGGAGGACTCTCGGCGCTCTACGCCGCCGGTCATCCGCAGGTCCGGGCCGTGGCGGCCCTCGCTCCCTGGCTGGCGCCCGCAATTCCGGTGGAACCGGTGCGGGGCCGCAGCGTCCTCATCATGCACGGGGATGCCGACCGGTGGACGAGTCCCACGGAGTCCCTGTCCTTCGCCCGCCGCGCCCAGGGTGTCGCGGCAGATGTCCACTACGTCAGCATGGCGCGGGCCGGCCACTTCATGTTCCGCACCGTTCGGGTCTGGCATGGCCTGAGCACGTCGTTCCTGCTCCGCCGTTTCGCGGAGGACACCGGCGCGGCGGTCGAGGCCCGCCTCCTCGAGCGGTCCGCCGCGCTCTACCGCGCTCCTGATCCGCTCGGGATCATCGTCTGAGCGCCTGCTGTCCTGTTTGGGCGCCTGACTCGGGAGCGCCTGCCTCGCGTACGCCGGCTCCGGGGTTCTCCTGCCGAGAGTCCGCCGGTCCCGAGTCGGCCGGCGGCGGGCCGGCTCCGGGTCGCTGCCGACAGGTCCGGAAAACACCGGACCGGAAAGGCGTAGGTCCGGCCGGCCGGGGTACGGAACGGGTACAAAGAGAACGGGTACGGGAAACGGGCAGCACGGGCGGGGTCTTCCCGCTCGCGCCGATGGGCAGGAAGAGGGATCTGGGCATGGGATGGAAGCCACGGCAGAACGACCGCGTGTACCGGTTCGTGGTGTAGGCGGGCAAGGCGTTCTTCGCCGCGCTGCGCCTGCCCGTCACGGTCACCGGGACGGAGAACCTCCCGGCCCCGGACCCGCTGCACGGGCGATCCCGGCGCGCGGTCCCCGGGTCGGGCGCCGTCGTCGCGATCACGCACTTCGGCTACCTCGACTTCGCCTTCGCCGAGCTGGTCCTGTGGGACCACGCCCGCGTCCAGGCACGCTACATGATCTCGAAACGCGCTGCCGATCACTGGTTCGTGAGCCCCTTCGTGTTCGGGCTCGGACACGTGGTCACGGACCGCAAGGCAGGCGCGCCGGCGTACGACGACGCCCTGGCAAAGCTCCGCGCCGGCGAGTACGTGGCGATCCTGCCCGAGGCGGGTGTGTCCCGCAGCTACAACGTCCGTGCACTGAAGACCGGCGCCGTGCGGCTCGCGGCCGAGGCCGGCGTGCCCGTGATCCCGATCTCCGTCTGGGGGTCCCACCGGCTGCTGAGCCGCGGCCACGGGTTCTCCCTCAGGCGCGCCTGGAGGGCGCCCGTCCGCGTCCACGTCAGCCCGCCGATCCGCCACGCCCCCGGCCTCGATGTCGCCGAGGAGACGGAGCAGCTGCGCCGGGAACTGCAGGACGGCATCGACACCTGCATCACCGACTTCCCCCTGGCACCCGAACCGGGTGCCTGGTGGATGCCCGCCCGGCTCGGCGGCGGGGCGATGACCGACGCGGAGCGCGACGCCGCGGACGTCGCCGACAAGAAGGCCGGCCGGCACGACCGCGGCTGACGCTGCCCCGCGCCGAGATGCAGGCCTCAGGCGGTCGCGACGACGAGCGTCTCGGGTCCGGCGAGCCGCGCGGCACCGGTGGCCAGCAGGGGTTCGACGACGGCGACCAGGGCCTCCATGGAGTCGTCCACCTCGAGCTGGATGGGGTACTGGTGCACGAGCATCGCGATCATGGTGGCCACGGCCGCCTGCTGCTCCTGCGGCGCCAGGGTGGTGTCGTAGCCGAGCAGGACGTCCGCAGGGTCATCGGTCCGGGCCTGCGTGTAGCTGACCGCGAAGGCCGCGATGGCACCGCCGTCGGCCCTGGGCCGATCACGCAGGACGATCGCTCCGCCCGCTCCGCTCGCGTCCGCGAGGAACAGCTGCTGGGCGCGGCCCAGGCTGATGTCCGCCCGGTCCCAGCCGTGGACGGACTCGTAGAAGGAGGCGAGGGCGCGGGTCAGTTCCACGGATCCGGTCGCCGCTTCCTCCAGTTGCGGCCCCGCGGCGTCGTCGAAGGCGGGCGCGGCGAGCGCACCCGGCTCGATGATCACGAGCCGCGAGCGCTGCAGCGCAGTGAAGCCGGTGGCCTCGGCGAATGCCGCGCCGGTGGTCCCCGGCGTCACCTTGGACCGCAGGGCTGTGATGCCCGACGGCGACGCGGCGGCCTCGTGTTGGAGCATGGTGAGGAGCGTCGACCCGATGCCGGCGCGGCGGTGGTCCGCGGCAACCTCGATGTAGCACCAGAGGCGGTCCGGGTGGAGTGCCGCCCCGTACACGCAGGCGGCGGCGACGGGGATGCCCTGGTCTACCACGGTGATGCACCGGTTCCACGGACTGTCCGACGGCGTGCGGAAGGACCCGCGGAACTGTTCGGCCGCAGCCGATTCCGGGCCGCCCCAGAGCTGGATGAGCTCGAGGTCGTCGCCCTCCTGCCAGGCGCGGTATTCGACGGCCATCAGGCTCCGATCAGGCGTGCGGCGAGGTATCCCTGCACCTGGTCGAGCGACACGCGCTCCTGCGTCATAGTGTCGCGTTCGCGGATGGTCACGGCCTGGTCCTCGAGCGTGTCGAAGTCCACGGTGATGCAGAACGGCGTGCCGATCTCGTCCTGGCGGCGGTAGCGGCGGCCGATCGCCCCGGCGTCATCGAAGTCGATGTTCCAGGCCTTGCGCAGCTGGGCCGCGAGGTCCTTGGCCTTCGGGGAGAGGTCCTCGTTGCGGCTGAGCGGCAGCACGGCCGCCTTGACCGGGGCCAGCCGGGGGTCCAGCTTCAGGACGGTGCGCTTGTCCACGCCGCCCTTGGCGTTCGGTGCCTCGTCCTCGGTGTAGGAGTCGACGAGGAACGCCATGAACGAGCGGGTCAGGCCGGCCGCCGGCTCGATCACGTACGGCGTGAAGCGCTCGTTGGTCGCCTGGTTGAAGTAGCCGAGGTCGGTACCGGAGTGCTTCGAGTGCGTGGAGAGGTCGAAGTCCGTGCGGTTCGCGATGCCCTCGAGCTCACCCCACTCCGAACCGGTGAAGCCGAAGCGGTACTCGATGTCCGTGGTGCCCTTGGAGTAGTGGCTCAGCTTCTCGAGCGGGTGCTCGAAGAGGCGCAGGTTGTCGGGGTTGATGCCGAGGTCGGTGTACCAGGAGAAGCGCTCGCCGATCCAGTACTTGTGCCATTCCTCGTCCGTCCCGGGCTCGACGAAGAACTCCATCTCCATCTGCTCGAACTCGCGGGTGCGGAAGATGAAGTTGCCCGGCGTGATCTCGTTGCGGAAGCTCTTGCCGATCTGGCCGATACCGAACGGCGGCTTCTTGCGCGCGGTGGTCAGCACGTTGTTGAAGTTCACGAAGATGCCCTGGGCGGTTTCGGGCCGCAGGTAGTGCATGCCTTCCTCCGAGGCGACGGGGCCGAGGAAGGTCTTGAGCAGGCCGGAGAATTCCTGGGGCTCGGTCCACTGGCCCTTGGTGCCGCAGTTGGCGCAGGTCACGTCCTTCAGGCCGTTCTCCGGAGCGCGGCCCTTCTTCTCCTCGTACTCCTCCTCGAGGTGGTCCGCACGGTACCGCTTGTGGCAGGAGAGGCACTCGACCAGCGGGTCGCTGAAGACCTCCACGTGCCCGGAGGCCTCCCAGACCTGGCGGGGCAGGATCACGGCGGAGTCGAGCCCCACGACGTCCTCACGGCCGCGCACCATGGTCTGCCACCACTGGCGCTTGATGTTCTCCTTGAACTCGGCACCGAGGGGCCCGTAATCCCAGGCAGAGCGGGAACCGCCGTAGATCTCCCCCGACTGAAACACGAAGCCGCGCCGCTTAGCGAGAGAGATGATGGGGTCGAGTGCTGACTTGGCTGCTGCCATGGGATTCTTCTCCAGTTCTGTGCAGGCCGCTGGGTGCGGTCCGCAGGTGGGGGTCGCGTCGGGCTTCGCCACCGCTGTCGCAGGGCGGAAAGCTACCCCGTAAGCCTACCGGGTCCGCCTCACGCGGCACCCCGGCCGGGAGAGGCAGTGGGCAGCGGCGGGACCGGACCGGGCACCGACGGCGGCGGTGACAGCGGGACGGGCGACGGCGGGACCGGGCACGACGGCGGGGCCGGATACGACGGCGGGCAACGACGGGCCGGGCGACGACGGGCCGGGCGACGACGGGACCGGAGGACGACGGGACCGGAGGACGACGGGACCGGAGGACGACGGGACCCGACGACCGTCGTCGAGGTGGGCGGTCCTGCTAACGCCCGGCGCGCCGGGGCCAGGGCAGAGTCGTGAGGATGATGGCGCCGAGGGTCAGCAGGGTGCCGGCGACGGTCGCGAACACCACGATGGTGCCCGGGGCGGGAAACACCAGGTCCAGCAGGAGCGAACCGACGAGCTGCCCGCCGATCATGCACAGGCCCGTGATCAGCACGCCGAGGCTGCGTACGAGCAGGGCGCCGAGCGCGATGAAGATACAGCCCATGGGTCCGCCGAGGTAGTACCACCACTCCGACGGCAGGGGGTTCCCCGGACCCGCGACAGCCAGCTTGACGAGCCAGGCGGTGACCAGCACGGCCGTGCCGGCGATGAAGTTCATGAGCGTCGCGGCAAGCGGCGTTCCGTAGTGCACTGCGGCCGTACCGTTCATCGCCTGCTGGAAGCTCATGAGCACCCCCGCCGCGACAGGCAGCAGGACGGGAACCAGCCAAGTGGACACCTCCCCCGTGGACCCGAAGCGGGGCGATACGGCCCAGACGACGGACAGGACGGTCAGCACGACGCCGATCACCCGCATCGGCGTGGCGGCGCGCTTCCCCCCGGGCCCGATGCCCGCCCGGTCGACGAGGAGGCTGCTGAGCGACTGGCCCATGACCGTCGCCACCGTGAACAGGGCGACGCCGAGGATGCCGATGGTCAGCGACTGGGAGAAGACGAAGAACGCCCCGATCGCGCCGGCGGCCACGTAGTAGGGAGGGAAGCGTCGCTCGCGGACCGACGGGATGATCTGGCGTGCGCCGGCACGTGCGCCCGGCAGCACGAGCGTGATGGCGACCATCACGATGAGGCCGGTGCCGAAGCTGACCAACGCTGCAGCGATGCCGTCGTCGAGCACGGCACCCAGCGCCCCGTTGATCCTGCCCTGGACGGGCATGGCGAGGCCCGCGGCAAGGGCGAGCGGAAAGCCGACGGCCGGCGGAAGTGTGGGCGCAGAGGACACCCGTACAGCCTAGTAGCCGGTGCCGGGCATCCCTGTCCGCATGGGTGTCGGGCAGAATGGAGTGCATGACCGACGACGCGCCCACCGAACTCCCCATCAAGGACGACATGATCCGGCTCGGGCAGCTCCTGAAGCTGGCCTCGCTCGCAGAGGACGGTGTCGAGGCGAAGGCCCTGATCGACAACGGACTGGTGCAGGTCGACGGCGAGATCGAGGAGCGCCGCGGACGCCAGCTGCACCCCGGCGACACGGTCAGCGTCAACGGGCAGTCCGTACGCATCACGCGCGCCTAGCACCCGGTTCCGCCCTACCGGCCGGCACCGGCCGCACTACCAGCCCCGCGCCCGCCGCGGTACCCGCTCGGCCACACCCGGTACGGACCGGCGTGGCCCGCCCGGGGTCAGCGGCGGCCGAGGACCGTCATGGTGAGGAACTCCCGGACGTGGGCGAGTTCCCGCAGGTTGATGCTGTGGAACATGTTCGAGTAGAGGATCTTCGTCAGCTTGGTGTGCTTGACCAGCCAGGCGTGGGTGAATTCGATCATCTCGGGCAGGATGACCTGGTCCTCCTGGTCGCGCCCCCAGAAGAACTCCACGGGCGCCGCCGCGGCCTCGTCGTCCCGGAAGAACTCGTGGCCCTCCGACGGCACGGCGAATCCGGAGAGGCCGACGACGCAGGCGAAGTCGGCGGGCCGGTGGCGCAGGAGCGACGTCGCCACCGCCATGCCCTGCGAGAAGCCGAGGATGCTGACGCTCGAGTGGCGTCCGCGGACCTCGTTGAGCCATCGGGACACAGCAGCCACGCTCTCCACGACGCGCTCCACCGAATAGTCCGCCTCCCGCGACAGCGGGAACCACGAGAAGCCCGGTCCCACGGCCTGGGGCGCCCGGAGGGACGCGACGGTGAACTCGGCGGGCAGGTGGTCGGTGAGGCCCATGAGGTCCTCCTCGTTGGCCATGTACCCGTGGAACAGGACGAGCAGCGGCGTGCCCTCCCGCTCGGACTCGGGCTTCGACCAGAGGACCACGGGGTCCCAGGCGCCGGCGGAGGACGTGGATGTGCCACGGGCGGATTCAGTCATGGCTTAATCTTGGCACGCCCCGCCGAAGGCTCGAAGCCGCGTTGGCGCAGGAGAGGGACTCCTTGGGAGAATGTCCCGGTGAGCTCTGCAAACGCCGGAACGCCCCTGCCGGGCGCAACCGATTCCCTCCTGAACGGACCGATGATCGATCCGAGCCTGAACTCCGAACCGCACCCTTGGCACAGGTACGTCGCCCTCGGGGACTCCTTCACGGAAGGCATCGGGGATCCCAACCCGGAGAGCATCGGGGGCAATCGCGGCTGGGCGGACCGGGTCGCCGAGGAACTGGCCCGGGGGCAGGCCAGCTTCGCCTACGCGAACCTCGCCGTGCGCGGACGGCTCCTGCAGCAGATCATCGACCAGCAGGTGGAACCGGCGCTGGCGCTGCATCCGGACCTGGTCACCATCTCCGCCGGCGGCAACGACCTGCTGCGTCCCGGTGGTGATCCCGACCTGCTCGCCACCCGGCTCGACGCCGTCGTCGGGACGCTCGCCGCCTCGGGCGCCACGGTCGTCCTGTTCACGGGGCCGGACGTCCGCGAGACGGTCCTCGGCAGCATCCGCTCGAAGACCGCGATCTACAACGAGAACCTGCGCACCATCGCCGCACGCCACGAGGCCGTGATCGCCGACATGTGGGCCCTGCGGCAGCTGGTCAACCCGCAGATGTGGTCCTCCGACCGGCTGCACTTCTCGCCGCTCGGCCACCACACCATCGCCGCGATGGTCCTGGACACCCTCGCCGTCCGGCACACCCTCCAGCCGCTGCAGCCCAAGGAGCTCCCGGCGCGGACGTGGCGCGAGGCACGCTCCGAGGACTTCGTCTGGGCACGCGAGTACTTCGTGCCGTGGGTCCTGCGGCGCCTCCGGCACCAGTCGTCGGGCGACGGCGTGTTCGCCAAGCGTCCGGAGGCCGCGCCCATCTTCGGTCCGGGTATGCCGCCGGGTGCCGCCGACTAGCGACGTCGTCGCCCGTTCCGGCAGCGCGCCCTGCACAGTGCGCTATCGCCTACCGGCACTCCTGCACGACCTGATGGGGCGGGGTCCGCCGCCGTCGTTCTCGCCGAGACGACAGAAATGACCGGCCCGCGGGTGGCCGGCCGGTCACTTCTGTCATCTCGCGCGTCAGGGGTCGGCGGCGGGTCAGCTGTCGAGCGAGACCTCGCCATTGGCGACCGCGTCCGCGCACGCGCTCAGGTCCGGCCCGGGCTTGAAGTCGACGAACTGCGGCTGCAGCTTCTGGAAGAGGAACTCGTAGACCTCCTCGCGGGACTTGCCGCCCATCGTCTCGACGGCCTCGCGGACCGCGCCCTGCAGTGCCCGGTCCGAGTCCAGCAGGATCTTGTCGCGTGCTTCCTGGTTCCAGCCAATGGTGCTCAGTTCCATGAACAGCTCCCCTTCATCTTCCGTCGACGAGTCCGGGCGTCTACCTCAGACCTGCCTGCCGCCGATTGCTAAGCAGGCTTAGCTCCAAGACTAGGTGCCCGTCCGGGGAAACCCAACCGATAACTGCTACCCCGCGTAGAAGGCCGAGCGGAGTTGCGCGTCGAGCTGGTGGATCTGGGTCAGGAACGCGTCGTGGCCCACCGGGGAGGAGATCATGTGGACGGGCACCTCCCCGGGCAGTCCGCGGGCCAGCCGCTCCGACTGCTCCGGGAAGTAGAGCCGGTCGGTGTCCACGGCGGCGATGAAGAACTCCGCCGTGGCCTCCCCCAGCGCCGCGTCGAGGCTGCCGCGGTCCCGCGCGGCATCGTGGCTCATCAGCGCCTCGGTCAGGATGACGTAGCTGTTCGCGTCGAAGCGGCCCACGAGCTTGTCCGCCTGGTGGTCCAGGTAGCTCTCCACCTGGTAGCGGCCCCGCTCGGCGGGCAGGACGGCGCCGAAGGGCTGTTCGGCGTCCTGCTCCGCGCGACCGAAGCGTGCTTCCAGTTCCTGCTCGGAGCGGTAGGTGATGTGGGCGATGCGCCGGGCGATCCCGAGGCCCGCATCCGGATGCGGGCCGTCGTAGTAGTCGCCGCCGCGGTAGGCGGGGTCGAGCCGGATTGCCTGTAGCTGCGCCTGGGCGAACGCTATCTGTTCGGCCGAACTGGCGGCAGTGCAAGCGATGACGGCGCACCGCTCCACCCGCTGCGGGTACATCAGTGCCCACTCGAGCGCTCGTGCCCCTCCCATCGATCCCCCGAGGACCGACTGCCACTGCTTGATGCCGAGCCGGTCGGCGAGCAGGGCTTCGGCCCGGACGGAGTCGCGGATGGTGACGAAGGGGAAGCGCGATCCCCACGGGGTGCCGTCGGGAGCGAGGCTGGCCGGCCCCGTCGAGCCGTAGCACCCTCCCAGCATGTTGACGGACACCACGAAGTACCGGTCGGTGTCCACCGGGCGGCCGGGGCCGACGAGCGAATCCCACCAGCCCTCCTCCTCCGATGCGCCGCGTGCCACGTGCGAGCTGCCGGTCAGGGCATGCTGCACGAGCACCGCGTTCGATGCATCCCGGTTCAGTCGGCCCCAGGTCTCGAAGGCGAGCTGCACGTCCGGCAGCTCACCCCCGGTCTCGAGTGCCAGCGGTCCGATCGGGGCGATGCGCAGGAGCCCGTCCCCCGAAGGGCGCGCGTCGTCGATCCCGGGGTGCAGCGGAGCAGGAGGGTAGGTGGTCACGAAGGGCTAGACTCCTTTGGCGGCGCGGAACCCCGCGTCGAGGTCGGCGAGGATGTCGGTGATGTTCTCGAGGCCCACGGACAGTCGGACGAGGCCCGGACGCACGCCCGCGGTGAGCTGCGCTTCCGCCCCGAGCTGGCTGTGCGTGGTGGACGCCGGATGGATGACGAGCGAGCGGACGTCGCCGACGTTCGCCACGTGCGAGTGGAGTTCCAGTCCGTCGACGAAGCGCTTGCCGGCCTGCAGCCCGCCGACGATGTCGAAGCTGACGATCGCGCCCGTCCCGTTCTTCCGCCCGTACTTCCTGCCGCGCTCGTACCAGGGGCTCGAGGCGAGGCCGGCGTAGGAGACGCGCTCGACGTCGTCGTGCCCCTCGAGCCACTCGGCGACCGCCTGGGCATTCTGCACGTGGCGCTCGACACGCAGGCTGAGGGTCTCCAGGCCCTGCGCGATGAGGAAGGCGTTGAACGGCGAGACGGAGGAGCCGAGGTCGCGCAGGAGCTGGACGCGGGCCTTGAGGATGTACGCGAGATTCGCGCCGAGTGCGCTGCCGACGCCGAGGTCGCGTGCATAGACGAGTCCGTGGTAGCTCTCGTCCGGCGTGTTGAAACCGGGGAACCGCTCGGGATACCGGGCGAAGTCGAAGTTCCCCGAGTCGACGATGACCCCGGCGATGGCGTTGCCATGGCCCCCGAGGTACTTCGTCGCGGAGTGCACCACGATGTCCGCTCCCCATTCGATGGGTCGGATCAGGTACGGCGTGGACAGCGTGTTGTCCACGATCAGGGGAAGCCCGTTCTCGTGGGCGACGGAGCTGATGCCCTCGATGTCGAGGACGTCCTGCCGGGGGTTGGACACGACCTCGCCGAAGAAGAGCTTGGTGTTCGGCCGGACGGCCTTCCGCCACTGCTCGAGGTCGTCCGGGTCCTCCACGAAGGTGGTCTCGATGCCGAACTTCTTCAGCGTGTGCTTGAAGAGGTTGTACGTGCCGCCGTAGAGGCTGGGGCTGGCCACGATGTGGTCCCCCGCCTCCGCGATGTTCAGCACCGCGAAGGTCTCGGCGGCCTGGCCCGAGGCGAGCAGCAGGGCGCCGGCTCCGCCCTCGAGGCTGGCGATCCTCGTCTCCACTGCTTCCTGCGTGGGATTCCCGATGCGCGTGTAGATGGGCGCGAGCTCCGTCAGCGCGAACCGGTTGGCGGCACTCTCGGCACTCGGGAAGACGAACGACGACGTCTGGTAGATGGGAAGCGCACGCGCTCCCGTGGCTGCGTCCGGTACCTGGCCGGCGTGGATCTGGCGTGTCTCGAAAGACCAATCGTTGGACATGGTGCTCCCTGTCGGAAGGGGCCCCGCCTGGTCCGGTGCTCCGGCCGGTGCGTGCCGCTCCAGGAGACCGGCTCCCGCAGGAGCCCGCGCTTGCACGGCGCCGGAATAGCGCCGAACCTGGTCTTCACCCGGGGCACCCCACCGCGGTTGGAGGGTTGCCGGCCAGCAAGCCGGGGCTTCGTGCTGGCACTCATGACCTGCACCCATGAAAGCCCATCGGAGCGGATCCGGCAAGCCGGATGACCCTCCGTGAAGCAGCGTGCGGACGGGCGGCGGCGACGCCATCGGAGGACCAGCAGGAGTAAGGCGATCCTAAGTCGAGACGTGCATCACTTAGTGCCAAGATAACCGCATGCGATTGGACCATGTCTCATATGCCTGCGAACCCGATGGACTTGCTGCGACTGCCGACCGGATCGCAGCCAACCTCGGGATGGACCCCGTGAAGGGTGGCGTGCACCCGCGCTTCGGCACCCGGAACATGATCTTCCCCCTGGTGAACGGCCAGTACCTGGAGGTCGTGGAGGTCCTCGACCACCCCGCGTCGACCAAGGCGCCCTTCGGCCAGGCCGTGCGCGCGCGGTCCGAGGCCGGCGGAGGCTGGATGGGCTGGTGCGTCGCCGTGGACGACCTGGCCCCGTTCGAGGAGCGCCTCGGCCGCAGCGCGGTTCCCGGCAACCGCAAGTTCCCCGACGGCCAGGAACTGACGTGGCAGCAGATCGGCATCAAGGGGCTCATCGCTGATCCCCAGGTCCCCTACCTGCTCCGCTGGGACGAGGGCACCGAGGCCCTGCACCCCTCCCAGGCGCGCCCGGCGTCGGTCAAACTGTCCTGCCTGACCATCGCAGGATCATCCGAACGGGTGACCGAGTGGCTCGGCACCGCTGTCGAGGAGACGCTCGACGGCGTGCAGGTCCAGTGGATCGCCCCGAACGGCACCCCGGGCATCATGTCCGTGACCTTCGAGACCGCCGACGGCCGCATCGAGATCTGACATCACCCTCTGACATCACCAGAACGAACAGGAAAGGGCCGGACAGTCGTCCGGCCCTTTCCTGTTGCTCTCCGCGCGTCGGGCGGAGGCGCCGTCAGGCGTGGGTGTAGGTCAGGCAGTCGGCGGCGTCGGCGCCGGGTCCCACCTTGACGGCGGGGGCGCCGCACAGCAGGTCGTGGTTGTAGCTGCACTCCGAGCGCTGGCAGGCTCCCACGTGCGCGAGCATCTTCGGCAGGCCGCCGCTGATGGAGGTGTCGATGAAGGTGGCGCAGGACGCGTGTTCCTCGCTCCCGGACACGGTGATCGCGACGGCGGTGCAGCCCTCGTGATTGAACGAGCAGTTGTGGACACTGCACTCAGAGACACTGGTGACGACGCTCATGATTCCTCCTGGTGGTCCGGTGGAGCCCCGGTCGGAGCCGCCGTTGTGCTGGTGGAACTCACGGTAACACCGGGGTCAGCCGATAATTTAGTCACGGTTTTCGCGCGCAAATCAGCGTAGGTGAGCCTTCCCTGAGCAGTTCGTCGGCCAATCTATCGACCCCGTCACCCGCCGATCCCGATGGCGGGTCCGAGGAGCGCGAATCCCACGAAGCCCGCCGTGTCGATGATCGCGTGCGCCAGGACGAGCGGCAGGACGCGGCCCGTGCGCGTGTAGAACCAGGCGAACAGCAGGCCCATCAGCACGTTGCCGACGAAGGGCCCGAACCCCTGGTAGAGGTGGTAGCTGCCCCGCAGTACGGCACTCGTGAGGACGATGGCGGGAGTGGACCAGCCGAGCTCGCGCAGGCGGAGGAAGAGGTAGCCCACCACGAGGACCTCCTCCAGCACCCCGTGGCGGACGGCCGACAGGACGAGGACCGGGACGGTCCACCAGTAGGCGTCCAGGGCGGCCGGGACGAGGGCCGTGGTGATGCCGAGCGCCCGCCCGCCGGCATACACCCCGAGGGTCCCGACGCCGATGATGGCAGCCAGCCCTATCCCGAGACCGATGGTGCGCAGGGGCCTGTCGAGCGTGAGCCCGAGGCGACGGAACGCCGGGACGCCGTGCCCGCTGAGCAGGAACAGGACGAGGGCCACGGGCACCAGCGCGAAGAGGATGCCCAGCACCTGGTAGGTCAGGTCGAAATACGGCCGGTCGTTCAGCACCGGGTTCAGGGTGGTGGTCTGCGCCGCCAGGGGTCCGCGCGTCAGCTTCTCCGCCAGGCTCACGATGGAGTACACGGCCGATTGTCCGAGGGAGAGTCCGAACACGATCAGCAGCTCCGCGGTGATGCGTCGCGGAGTGGCATCCGTCCGGGTATCGACGGCTGACGGGGCGGACGTGGACTCGGCAGGCATGGCGCTATCCTTCCAGCGGTAGCTGGGGATTCCCAGTCCGGCGGCCCGGCAGTAGCCCTACCGCACGCGCTTGCCAGCGCGCCAGACGGCATGCACGAGGGGCATGCCGGGGCGGTACGCGAGGTGCGTGGTCGACGGCGCGTCGAGGAGTTGCAGGTCCGCCCGGTGCCCGACGGCGAGCGACCCGATCGCCCGCCGGCCGTCGGTGTCCTCGCCCGTGTGCCGCCGCAGGGCGAGGGCTCCCCCGACGGTTGCGGCCCGTACCGCCTCGGAGATGGTGAGCCCCATCTGCAGGACGGCGGTCGCGACGCAGAACCCCATGGAGGTCGTGTAGGAGGTGCCGGGATTGCAGTTGCTGGCGATCGCCAGCTGCACTCCGGCGTCGAGCAGCCTCCGCGCGGGCGGGAACGGCTGGCGCGTGGACAGGTCGCAGGCGGGCAGGCAGGTGGCCACGGTGCCCGGCGTGCCCTGCGCCCCGGAGCCTGCGCGGAATCCCGCCCAGGTTCCGGCGAGGGCGTCGACGTCGTCGTCGGTGAGGTGGTTCGCATGGTCCACGCTGGCGGCCCGGAACTCGACGGCGAGCGCGACGCCGTCGCCCGGGCCGAGCTGGTTGCCGTGGACGCGCAGGCCGAGCCCCGCCTCCGCGCAGGCCGACAGGACGCGGCGGGACTGCTCGGCGGTGAAGGCGCCGGTCTCGCAGAAGACGTCGGCCCAGCGCACGTATGGGCGGACGGCGTCGAGCATCGGGCCGCACACCAGGTCCGTGTACTCGTCCGGATCCCACCCGGCCGGGACCAGGTGCGCACCGAGGAAGGTCACCTCGTCGACGGCGCCGGCGGCGATGCGCGCACTCCGCGCCTCCTGCCCGACGTCGAGCCCATAGCCCGTCTTCGTCTCCAGGTAGGTGGTTCCACCCGCGGCGGCCTCCGCGACGCGGCCCAGGAGCAGGCGCGTGAGGTCGTAATCGCCGGCGGCACGGGTCGCGTTGACCGTGACGGCGATGCCCCCCGCGGCGTACGACTCCCCCGCCATCCGCGCCTCGAACTCCGCCGTCCGATCGCCCGCGAACACGAGGTGGGTGTGGCTGTCGACCCAGCCCGGCAGTCCGGCCCGTCCGCCGGCGTCGTACGCCTCGTCCGCTGCGGGTGCCTGCGCGGCCGGACCGATCCAGCTGATGCGTTCGCCCTCGAGGACCACGGCGGCGTTCCTCAGGACCGCGGCCTCGCCGTCCTGCGTCATCAGTTCACCGATGTTGGTGATCAGCTGCGACATTCGTGGTGCTCCTTGGGTGAGAGGGAGTCCGCGGCCTCGTCGAGGCGCGCGATGGCCGCCACCAGGAGGTCGGCCGGCCTGCCGAGGGTTGCATGCACGCCGTCGCGGGCCAGCAGCGCACCCCCGACGACGACGGCGGTGACGTCCTGCGCGGTCGCCGTGTACGCGAGCTGCTCCCACGCGGAACCGGCCGTCCGCGCGCTGTGCGGGTCGACAGCCATGAAGTCCGCCGCGCAGCCCGGGCGGAACCCGGCGCCGGGTCGTCCCTGCGCGGTGGCCCCGCCCACCGCGGCGATGCCGTGGAGCCCGGCCGGGTCGAAGTGCCCGCGGCGTCCGGTGCGCAGGCGTTCGCCGTGCTCGAGCGCGCGCATCTCGAGCCACGGGTCGACGACGGCATGCTGGTCGGTGCCGAGGGCCAGGACCGCGCCTGCCCCGCGGAACCCGCCGGCCGGTCCGATGCCGTCCGCGAGGTCCGCTTCCGTCGTGGGACAGAGGACGACGACGGCCCCGGCGTTCCCGAGGATCGCCACGTCGGCGTCGCTGACGTGCGTCGCGTGCACGGCGGACAGGCGCTCGCTCACGAGCCCGTACCGGCCGAGCAGCCCGGCCGGCGTGGTGCCGGTGGCGCGGAGGCAGTCCTCGTTCTCCGCGGGCTGCTCGGAGAGGTGGATGTGCAGCGGCATCCCGGACGGCAGGTGCCGCGCGATGACGGCCAGCTGGTCCTCGGGCACGGCCCGCACCGAGTGGATGGCGGCGCCGACGGACACCTGGTGCGCGGGGTACAGCACGGAGATCGTGGCGCGGAGGGACGCGAGCCGGTCCAGCCACTGCGCGGCCGTGCCGTCGGAGAAGCGGAGCTGCCCGTCCTCGAGGGGCGTGCCGAAGCCGCCGGCGAGGTAGCAGGTATCGAGCAGTGTCAGTCGGATGCCCGCACGGACCGCGGCACGCGCCAGGGCCAGCTCCATGGCGTGAGGCCCGTCGCAGCCCGGTCCCTCGCCTCCGTCGTCCGGCCCCTGGCCGTAGGGGGTGCCGTCGGGCTGGTGATGGACGTAGTGGAATTCGGCGACGCTGGTCCACCCGGTTGCGACCATCTCCGCGTACGCGGCGGTGGCCAGGTCCTCGTAGAGCGCGGGCGTCAGGGCTCCGGCCGCGCGGTACATGGTCTCCCGCCACGTCCAGAACGTCCCCCCGCGGTCGTGGGTCCGGCCCCGCAGCGCACGGTGGAACGCATGCGAGTGCGCGTTGGCGGCCGCGGGGAAGGCGACGCCGGGAAGCACGACGTCGCCGTCCTGCGCGGCGACGCCCGGAGCGACACCGACCACCGTCCCGTCGGCGTCGACCTCCACGCGGACGGCGTCGACCACGCCGTCCGCGTCCAGCCAGGCGTGCTCGCACCAGACGGCGCGGACCACGCCGCGCCGGGCCGCGTCCGGGCCCGGCGCGGGAGCCGTGCGGGCGTCCCGTCCGCTCACAGCAGGTCTTCGAGGACGTCGGCGAGCGCCACGGCCCCGGCGTCGGCGTCGTCGCGCTCCACGAACTCCTCGGGCGAGTGGCTGATGCCGGTGGGGTTGCGGACGAAGAGCATGGCCGTCGGGGCGATGGCTCCCAGGATGCCGGCGTCGTGCCCGGCCCCGGTGGGCAGGGTGGGCGTGCCCGGGAAGGACCGGCCGAGCGCCGAGGCCAGCGTGTGCTGGAGGGCACCGTCGAAGTGGACGGTACCGCTGCGCGATTCCTCCGTCAGGGTGGCGCGGCAGCCCTCGAACGCGCAGATCTTCTGGGCCTGGCCGTGGATCTTCTCGATGAGCGACGCCGTCACCGCGTCCTCCTCGTGGCGTACGTCGAGCCACAGGTCGACGCGCGAGGCGATGACGTTCGTCCCGCCCGGCACGGGCTGGAGGCGGCCGACGGTGGCGCGCGCGCCGTCCTGCTCCGCGGCGATCTTCCGCGCCGCGAGGACCACCTGCGCCGCGGCGATCATGGGATCGGCGCGGTCGGCCATGAGGGTGGTGCCAGCGTGGTTGCCCTGGCCGGCGATGGACAGGCGCCACCGGCCGTGGCCCAGCATGGTGGACCCGATGGCGACGGCGGAGTCCAGGTCGATCAGGCCACGCCCCTGTTCGACGTGGAGTTCGACGAAGTCCCCGATGTGCCGGACGGCGTCCTCGTCCCGGCCCAGGTGCGCCGGGTCGATGCCTGCGGCCCGCGAGGCCTCGGCGAACGTCGTGCCGTCGGTGTCGGTCAGGGACCGGACGGTGTCGGGGTCCACCGAACCCGTGAGCAGGCGCGACCCGAGGCAGGACAGCCCGAACCGTGAACCCTCCTCCTCCGGGAACACGGCGACGGCGAGCGAGCGGCGCGGCTCGACCCCCCGTTCCCTCAGCAGGTCCACCGCGACCAGCGCCGAGGCGACGCCCAGCGGCCCGTCGAACGCCCCGCCGCCGGGGACGGAGTCGAGGTGGCTGCCGGTCACGAGGGCGCCGTCGCGGCTGTCCGTGGCGTCCCACCAGGCCCAGAGGATCCCGTTGCGGTCCGTCTCCACCGACAGCCCGCGGGCCGTCGCCTCGGCGTCGAACCACTCCCGGAGGGACCGTTCGGCGCCCGTGTAGACGCCCCGGGAGTACCCGCCGCGGGACGGGTCGCGGCCGATGTCGCTGATGGAATCGAGGACTGCGGAGACGGTCTGCATGGCGGTACCTTCCGGTCGTGGCGGGGTGGTGGGACTACTCAGGATTCCATGGGGATGCGCACGCCGCGCTCCGCGGCGACCTCGCGGGCCCGTTCGTAGCCGGCGTCCACGTGGCGGATGACTCCCATGCCGGGGTCGTTGGTCAGCAGGCGCTCGAGCTTCTGGGCGGCGAGGTCCGTCCCGTCCGCGACCGAGACCTGGCCCGCGTGGATGGAGCGTCCGATGCCCACGCCGCCACCGTGGTGGATGGAGACCCAGGTGGCCCCCGACGACGTCGTGAGCAGGGCATTCAGCAGGGGCCAGTCGGCGACGGCGTCGGAGCCGTCCGCCATGGCTTCGGTCTCACGGTAGGGCGAGGCCACGGACCCGGAGTCGAGGTGGTCGCGGCCGATGACGATCGGGGCCAAGACCTTGCCCTCGGCGACCAGCCGGTTGAACAGCAGCCCGGCTTTCGCGCGGTCACCGTAGCCGAGCCAGCAGATGCGCGCCGGCAGGCCCTCGAATTCGACGTGCTCCGCGGCGGCGTCGAGCCAGCGGTGCAGGTGGCCGTTGTCGGGGAACAGTTCCTTGAGGGCGGCGTCGGTGACGGCGATGTCCGCGGGATCGCCCGAGAGCGCCACCCAGCGGAACGGGCCGAGCCCCTCGCAGAACAGGGGGCGGATGTAGGCGGGGACGAAGCCGGGGAAGTCGAACGCGCGGCCGTAGCCGCCCTTCCGCGCCTCGTCGCGGATGGAGTTGCCGTAGTCGAACACCTCGGCACCGGCATCCATAAAGCCGACCATCGCCTCGACGTGCAGGGCCATGGAGGCCTGCGACTTCTTGGTGAAACCCTCGGGGTCGGCGGAGGCCTCGCGCTCCCATTCGTCGGGAGCGATCCCTTCCGGCAGGTAGCTCAGCGGGTCGTGGGCGGATGTCTGGTCGGTGACGATGTCGACGTCGAGCCCGCGCCGCAGCAGTTCGGGGAAGACGGTGGCGGCATTGCCGACGACGCCGACCGACAGCGCGCGCTTCTCGCGCTTCGCCGCGAGGACCTGCTCGACGGCGTCGTCGAGCGTGTCCGCCACAGTGTCCAGGTACCGCTTGGACACGCGGCGGCAGAGGCGCGCCTCGCTCACGTCGACGATCAGGACCGCGCCGCCGTTGAGGGTGACGGCGAGGGGCTGGGCGCCGCCCATGCCGCCGCAGCCGCCGGTCAGGGTCAGGGTGCCGGCGAGGCTCCCGCCGAACCGCTTGTGCGCGATGGCCGCGAACGTCTCGAAGGTCCCCTGCAGGATGCCCTGCGTCCCGATGTAGATCCAGGACCCCGCGGTCATCTGCCCGTACATCATGAGGCCCTCGGCCTCGAGGCGCCGGAACTCGGGCCAGGTGGCCCAGTCGCCGACGAGGTTGGAGTTGGCCAGCAGCACCCGGGGTGCCCACGGGTTGGTGCGGAAGACGCCGACGGGCTTGCCCGACTGCACGAGCAGCGTCTCGTCGTCGTCGAGGGTCTCGAGCGTGCGGACGATCGCGTCGTAGGCCGCCCAGCTCCGCGCGGCCCGGCCGGTGCCGCCGTAGACCACGAGGTCCTCGGGGCGTTCGGCCACCTCGGGGTCGAGGTTGTTCATCAGCATGCGCAGGGGCGCTTCCGTCTGCCAGCTCTTCGCGGTCAGCTGCGTGCCGCGGGCCGCCCGGATGGAGCGGGAGGGGTCGTGCGTGGGGGTCGTGGGGCTGCTGGTCATGCTGGTTCTCCTGTCAGGTCCCCGGTCGCGGTGACGCGGGCGGATGGTGTGAGGAGGGCGGCGGCCTCCCGCGCGACGAGCGCTCCGATGCGGCGGGCCTCCGCCTCGGTGATGCGATAGCTGGGGACGACGACGCTGAGCGCCGCGACGGCCCTGCCGCCCGGCGAGACGGGCGCGGCGATGGCGGTCACGTCCGCCTCGACGCCGTCGCGGACGACGACGAAGCCTTCGGCGGGGCCCCCGGTCAGGACGGCGCCGACGGCGGTTCCCGCCAGCGGGATGCTGCGTCCCACCCAGCTGGCATGGCGGACGGAGTGCGTCCCCTCACGCATCGCCAGGTACACGCCCTCGCCGTCGTGGGACGGGACGCTCAGGTAGGCCGATTCGCCGGTCTGGTCCACGAGGCGTTCCAGCGCGGGTTCCGCGAGGGAGACGAGCGACTCGTGGCCGAGTGCCTGCGCCCCGAGCTGCATGACGCGGAGTCCTGGCCGGTACGTCCCGAGCCCGTCCCGCCGGACGAATCCCGTGCCCTCCAGCGTGCGCAGGAGCCGGAGGGCGGTCGACGCCGAGAGCTCCGTCTCCCGCGCCGCGTCCGCGAGGGTCAGCGACCCCGCGTCGCAGACCGCCCCGAGGAGCACGAGGGCGCGCTCGACGGTGCGTGTCGATGATTCCGCCACGGTCCCCTCCTTGCTTTCAGCCTTGCCATGCATTTCACTTATTGAAACGTCCTTTTCACTCTATGGCAATAGCGGCACCGCCGCAGGAACCGAGGCACACCGTGAACCAGCACTCCGTGATCGTGGGCACAGGCCCCCTGTCCCCCGCCGATGTCGTGGCGGTGACACGGCACGGAGCAGCCGTCGAGCTGGCTCCCGAGGCGCTGGCCGCCATGGCCGCGTCCCGTGCCGTCATCGACTCCCTCGTCGACGACGGCACGCCCCACTACGGTGTCTCGACCGGCTTCGGCGCCCTGGCCACCAAGCACATCCCGCTGGACCAGCGGAGCCAGCTGCAGCGCAGCCTCATCCGCAGCCATGCGGCGTCGTCCGGCGCCGAGGTGGACCGCGAGGTGGTGCGCGGCCTCATGCTCGGACGCCTCTCCACCCTCGCGACGGGGCGCACGGGCGTCCGGCCCGTCGTCGCCGAGACCTACGCGGCGATGCTCACCGCGGGCATCACCCCGGTGGTGGGCGAATACGGGTCCCTCGGCTGCTCGGGAGACCTCGCGCCGCTGTCCCACGTGGCCCTGGCCCTGATGGGTGAGGGCAGCGTCCGGACCGGCTCCGGCGACCTCGTCCCCGCCGCCGAAGCCCTCGCGGCGGCGGGCATCGCCCCCGTGCAGCTGCGCGAGAAGGAGGGCCTCGCCCTGATCAACGGGACGGACGGGATGCTCGGAATGCTGGTCCTCGCCGCGGCCGACCTGCACCGGCTCTTCACGACGGCGGACCTCGCGGCGGCGATGAGCGTCGAGGGACTGCTCGGCACCGATGCCGTCTTCGCGGAGGATCTCCACGCCCTGCGTCCGCATCCGGGCCAGGTGGCGTCGGCAGCCAACATCCGGTCGCTGCTCCACGATTCCCCCCTCATCGCGGAGCAGCTCACCTCGGAGACCGGCCGCCACCGCTTCACCCGGGTCCAGGACGCCTATTCGCTGCGGTGCGCACCGCAGGTCCACGGCGCGGCGCGTGCCACCCTCGCGCACGCCGAGTCCGTCGCCTCGATCGAACTCGCCTCCGCCATCGACAACCCCGTGATCACCCCCGACGGCAGGATCGAGTCGAACGGCAACTTCCACGGAGCACCCGTGGGCTACGTGCTCGACTTCCTCGCGATCGCCGTCGCCGACGTCGCCTCCATGAGCGAGCGCCGCACGGACCGCTTCCTCGACAAGTCGCGCAGCCACGGCCTCAACGCGTTCCTGGCCCACGATCCCGGCGTCGACTCCGGCCACATGATCGCGCAGTACACGCAGGCCGGCATCGTCTCGGAACTCAAGCGCCTCGCGAACCCCGCATCCGTCGACTCCATCCCGTCCTCCGCGATGCAGGAGGACCACGTCTCCATGGGCTGGGCGGCGGGGCTCAAGCTGCGGAAGGCCATCGACGGCCTCACCCGCGTGCTCGCCATCGAGATCCTGACCGCGGCGAGGGCGCTGGACATGCGCGACGGCGGCACTGCCGGTGCTGCCGGTGTGCGCAGCTCCGCTCCCATCACCGCCGTCCGGGCGCGGCTGCGGGAGGATGTCGAGGGCCCGGGCACGGACCGCTACCTCGCCCCGGAGATCGAGGCAGCCCGGATGCTGGTCGACGACGGGTCCCTGCTGGCCGCTGCGGTCGGCACGCTCCCAGCACCTCTTCAGTGAAGCTTGTTAGGGTGGACTAACTACTTCCCCGAGAAAGAAGCGCCGCTCCATGTCCTCGCCCGTGTCCGCATCGATCCGCAAGCCGCCGCGCCCCCAAGCCGTCCTCACCGTGGAGGAGACGCAGTGGCTGAGCCCGCACCTCGTGCGGGTCGTCGCGGGCGGGCCCGGCTTCTCCGACCTCCAGGAGTGCGACGCCACGGACATGTACGCGAAGCTGCTCTTCGCGAAGCCCGAGCTCGGGCTGGTGCCGCCCTACGATCTCGCGGCGCTGCAGGATGAGCTGCCGGCCGACGACCGTCCCGTGAAGCGGACGTACACCATCCGGTCGCTGGACCGCGAGGCGCGGCGCCTCGCCATCGACTTCGTGGTGCACGGGGACGAGGGCATCGCCGGTCCCTGGGCCGCGCAGGCCTCCCCGGGAGACGCCCTGGTGCTCATGGGACCGTCCGGCAAGTGGTCGCCGGACCAGGACGCCGACTGGCACCTGTTCGTCGGCGACGACTCCGCGCTCCCCGCGATCGCCGCCGGCATCGAGGCCCTGCACCCGGCCGCCGTCGGGCACGCGTACCTCGAGGTGGACAGCGCCGCCGAGGTCCTCCCCCTGGATGCTCCCGCGGGCCTCGAGCTGCACTGGCTGTACCGGGACGGGCAGGCGGCAGGCACGACGACGCTGCTCGCGGACGCCGTCGCCGCCGGGCCGTGGCCCGAGGGCCGCGTCGACGCCTTCGTGCACGGGGAGCGCGGGGCGATGAAGGCGCTGCGGGACGTCCTGTTCAAGGAGAAGAACCTCGCGCGCTCGCAGGTCTCCCTGTCGGGCTACTGGGCGTACGGCCGCGAGGAGGACACCTTCCAGGCGGAGAAGCGCGAGCCGATCGGCAAGATCCTCGACGACTAGGACGGGCCCGGCCCCGGCCCACCGCGCCGGTAGCGTCGCGAGTCCATCCTGCGGAGCGGTTGAAAGTAGGGGCTCCCGGGGCCACCATGGCAGGAGGGGATCGGCGGACCGGGGGGAAGATGACCGCAACAGATCAGCAGGTGCTGCCGCGCTACACGCTGAGCGACGCAGGTGACTTCCTGTGCCTGCGCTGGGCGTCCGGCGTCACCCTGCAGGCCGAGGACATCGAATCGACGATTGCGGCCGTCACTGCCGCGTCCCCCCGGGGCAGGCGCCCGCTGCTGGTGTATATCGGCCGGGTCGAGCGGATCACGCCGGAAGCCAAGCAGCTGCTCGTGGACGACACCTGTTCCACCCGGACAGCCGTCGTCGGCGTCGACGAGGTGAGCAGGGTACTCACGGCCTTCAACTACAGGTCCGCGACACCGAGCCGGTACTTCACCGAGGAAGCCGATGCGATCGCCTGGCTCCGGGAGGACCCGGGGTCGGACGGCGCCTCAGCTCCCGGGGAGGCGTTCCGGGCCGAGATGCGGGGAGAGGTGCTGTGGGTCGAGTGCGAGTCCAGCACGGATGTCACGAACGCTGTCGCGGAAGCGCTGGTGGCGCGGGTCCACCAGCTCAGCCCGTCGGTCTGCCCACCGATGCTCATCCGCCTCAACCATCTGGTCTCGCTCACCGAGGAAGCGCTGCATTCCCTGGCGACGGGGCTGGATATCGCGGCCCTGGCCATCGTCGGAGCCGAACGCGGGGATCCGATCATCACCGCGTACTACAAGCAGCAGCACCACCCGCCCTACCCCACCAGGCACTTCACGACAACCGGCCCGGCCCAGGCATGGCTGGCCGACTGCTTCCGGCAGGGGCCGGGGTAGGACGGGCTTCCTAGGGTCCCGTCGGGCCGGTTGTCACCGGGCGGTCACGAGGCCAGGCCCGTGGCCTCCCGCGGACGCCTCTTCGGGATCCGTTCGACGAGCTGCATCGCCGGCTCGGCGAGGCGTGCCAGGACCGGTCCGAGGACGGCCATGAGCAGGACGTAGGTCGTGGCCAGTGCGGCGAGCTCCGGAAGGACGGCGCCCGACGCCACCGCGAGCCCGGCGATCACGATCGAGAACTCCCCGCGCGCCACGAGCGCGCTGCCCGCGCGTGCCCGGCCCATCCGGCCGATGCCCTGCCGCCGGGCGGCCCACCAGCCGGTCGCGATCTTCGTCGCCGACGTGACGACGGCCAGGAGCAGCGCGACGCCGAGGACCGGCGGGATCGAGGACGGGTCGGTGTTCAGCCCGAACACCACGAAGAAGATGGCCGCGAACAGGTCGCGCAGCGGCTCGAGGATGCGCGCGGCGTTCTCCGCCGTCGCGCCCGAGATGGCGATGCCGAGGAGGAACGCGCCGACGGCCGCCGAGACCTGCAGCGCCGAGGCGAGTCCTGCGACGAGGAGCGCGGCACCGATGAGGGTCAGGAGGAAGACCTCGCGGTCGGTGCTGTCCACGACGGCCGAGACGACGTTGCCCCAGCGCAGGGCGATCACCAGCACGAGCGTGACGACGAGCAGCGAGATCCCGACGGTCCCGAGCCCTCCGGCGAAGCTGAGCCCGGCGAGGACCGCGGTCAGGACCGGCAGGTAGATGGCCATGGCGAGGTCCTCGAAGACGAGGATCGCGAGGACCGTGGGTGTCTCTCGGTTGCCGAGCCTGCCGAGGTCGCCGATGACCTTCGCCGCGATGCCGGAGGAGGAGATGTACGTGACGCCGCCCATCACGAGCGCGGCGACGGAGCCCCAGCCGAGGATGACGGCGACGAGGGCTCCGGGGGTGAAGTTCAGGACGAAGTCCACGATCCCGGCAAGCCAGGACTGGCGGAGGCCGGTCACGAGTTCCTTCGCCGTGTACTCGAGGCCGAGCATCAGCAGCAGCAGGACCACGCCGATCTCGCTGGCGACCTCGCTGAACTCCAAAACGCCCTGGAGTTCGATGAAGCCGCCCTGCCCGAAGAACAGGCCCCCGATGAGGTAGAGCGGGATCGGCGAGAGCCCGATCCGGCCGGCGAGCCGCCCGAGGATACCGAGGAACAGGAGGATGGCGCCGAGTTCGATCAGGGTCAGGGCGGTCGTGTGCACCGGCGGCTCAGCCGTTACGCAGGATGTCCGCCGCGGCGTCGAGGCCTTCGGACGTGCCCACCACCACCAGCAGGTCACCGGCGGCGAGGGTGAAGTCGGGCGTGGGCGATGCCTGCACCTGGCCGGAGCGGAGGACGGCGACGAGCGACGCCCCGGACCGGGAGCGCATGCGCGTGTCCCCGAGCGGACGGCCGTCGAAGGGCGAGCCCCGCTCGATGAGGAACTGGCGCGTGGTCACGCCGGGCAGGTCCCGGTGCTCCTCCGTCAGCTGCGCGACGAGCTGCCGCGAGCCGAGGAGATTGCCGATGGTGGCGGCCTCGTCCGGGGTGAGCGGGATGGACGCGACGCAGGCATCCGGGTCCCCCGCCTTGGAGATGATCAGGTCGAGGTCGCCGTCGCGCTGGGCGACAATTCCCACCCTCCGGCCGGAGCCCGTGAGGATCTCGCGCCGCACTCCGATACCCGGGAGGGGTGTTTCAATGACGTTCATGCGCCCATCCTAGACCTGTGCCGGCTAGTCGCTGCCGGGCAGGGGCCTGGTGGAGCTTCCGTTCGCTGAGGGCGTCGAGGCGGCCCTCGGGTCGTACAGGTCGGGCTCGAGGTAGATGGTCGTGGCGATGGGGACGGCGGCCCGGATCCTCTCCTCGGCCCTGTTGATGTCGGCGGCGATCTGCGCGCCGCTCTCCTGGCTCTCCACGCTGATCTTGGCGGCGACGAGCAGTTCGTCCGGGCCGAGGTGGAGGGTCTTGAGGTGGATGATCCGGGTGGACCCGCCGTCACTGATGGCTGCCTCGATCTTCGCCACGGCCGGCGCGGACGCCGATTCGCCGAGCAGCAGGCTCTTGGTCTCGATGGCCAGGACGGCGGCGATCGCCACGAGGAGCACGCCGATCATCGCGGTGCCGGCGGCGTCCCACAGGCCGTTGTCGGTGAGCAGCGTCATGGAGACGCCGAACAGGGCGAACGCCAGGCCTACGAGGGCGCCGAAGTCCTCGAGCAGGATCACCGGCAGTTCGGGCGACTTCGCCGTCCGCACGAAGCGCACCCAGCTCATGCTGCCGCGCGTGTGGTTGGACTCCTTGATGGCCGTGCGGAACGAGAACCCCTCGGCGATGATGGCGCCGATCAGCACGGCGAGGGGCACCCACCAGAACGACCCCTCGATGGGGTGGGGGTCGAGGTACTTGTGGTACGCCTCGTAGAGCGCGAAGAGCCCGCCGACGCTGAAGAGGACGATCGACACGATGAAGGCGTAGATGTAGCGCTCGCGGCCGTAGCCGAAGGGGTGCTCCGGGCTGGCCTGCCGTTTGGACCGCTTGCCGCCGACGAGCAGGAGCAGCTGGTTGCCGGAGTCTGCCACGGAGTGGATGCCCTCGGCGAGCATGGACGACGAGCGCGTGAGCGCGAAGGCCACGAACTTGAGTGCGGCGATGGTGAGGTTCGCGGCGAGGGCCGCGATGATCGCCTTGTTGCCTCCACTTGCTGACATGATCCGTTCCCTACGTTCGATGTACCGGCAGTCGGCCCGCCGACGCGTGCCGGCGGTCTCCGGTTCCTACTGTACGGAAACTCCTCGCCGCCGGGACGTGGTCCGGCCCGCCGTGGCGCCCGTTGCGGGCGGCGACGTCGGGGGGCTCAGGCGGGCCGGAGGGCTGTGGCTGCCGCTGCGATCCGGGCGGGGTCGGCTCCGAGGTCCACCGGATCGGCGCCGGTGAGCAGGACGGCCGCGAGCTCTGCGATGCCCGACGACGTCTGGAAACCGTAGCCGCCCTGCCCGGCGAGCCAGAAGAAGCCGGGGTGGCCGGGGTCGAAGCCCACGACGGGCAGACCGCCGGCCCGCTCCGTCCGGAGCCCGGTCCAGGATCGCAGGACCGACGTGATACCGAGGGTGGTGACCGTGCCGAGGTGGTCGATGAGCGCCTCCACGTCGCCCGGGTGGGGCTGGGCGTCTCCGGGCTCGGCGGGCTCCGCCTCGCTCGGGGAGATCAGCACCCCCTCAGCGTCAGGCCGGTAGTAGAACGAGTCATCGGCGGCCGCGACCATGGGCGTCCCCATCCGCGGCGCGTTGTCCGCCGCGACGATCGCGGCGGTACGCCGGAGCGGGACGAGGCCCTGGGGTCCGACGCCGCAGAGTTCGGCGACCGTGTCCGCCCACGCCCCGGCGGCGTTGACGACCACACCGGCGCTGATCGTGCGGTAGCCCGCGCGGACGCTCCAGCCCGCGCCGTCGTAGCGGGCGGACGTGACGGGAGAGCCCGGAAGGATGATGACGCCGTCGTCACCGGCGCTCCTGCGGTGGTACTCCAGCAGGAGGTCGGTGTCGGTGCCGACGCAGTCGGTATCAAGGGCTGCGGCCTCGAACGATTCCGGGCGGAGCTGCGGGCACAGCTCGAGGGCCTCGGCCTTGGCCAGACTGCGCATCGAGGAGTTCGCCTCCGCCGCGACGTCCGCCGCGGAACCGATGAGCAGGAAGGACCGGGGCACCGTCAGGGGAAGTCCGGTGGAGGACTGCACCCCTGCCAGCAGGTCCAGCGTGCGGCGGGTCAGGTCCACCACGTGTTCCGGACCGTAGCTCGGGATGAGCTGCCGCGCAGAGCGCGACGACGTGTGGTACCCGAGCGTGGGCTCGGACTCGACGAGGGCCACGCTGGCGAACGGTGCCAGCACGGAGGCCAGCGACAGGCCGGCGATTCCGCCACCGATGATCAGGACATCGCACTCGAGGGAACTCATCCGCTCATCCTAGGACGGACGTCCCCCTTCAGATGCCACCCGGAGCCCGGGAGCCTACGCCCCGTCCCCGGGATGTGCACCGGGGGCCCCGGCGTCCGGCTGGTCCCCGCCGGCGGCGTCCGGCTGGTCCCCGCTCACCTCGGCCCGCGCGGCGACGAAGGCCCGGACGCAGGCCTCGAGGTCCTCGCCGGTGTGCGCCGCGGAGAGCTGGACGCGGATCCGGGCGGCGCCCTTCGGGACCACGGGGTAGCTGAAGGCCGTGACGAAGACCCCGTGCGCGAGCATCGCGTCGGCGGTACGGGCGGCGAGCACTGCGTCGCCGAACATGACCGGGATGATCGCGTGCTCGCCCTCGAGCAGCTCGAAGCCCTCGTCGGTCATGCGGCGGCGGAAGAGGGCCGCATTGGCGGTCAGGGTGGAGCGCAGGTCGGCGCTGTCCTGCACCAGGTCGAGCGCGGTCAGGGTCGCGGCGACGATGGACGGAGCGAGCGAGTTCGAGAACAGGTACGGGCGTGCACGCTGCCGCAGCAGTGCCACGATCTCCCTCCGCGCCGCGACGTACCCGCCGGACGCCCCGCCGAGCGCCTTACCGAAGGTCCCGGTGAAGATGTCCACGCGGTCGGAGACCCCGGCATGCTCGGGCGTACCGGCGCCGGTCGCGCCCATGAAGCCGACGGCGTGCGAATCGTCCACCATGACCATCGCGTCGTAGCGCTCCGCGAGGTCGCAGATGGCCTCGAGGGGGGCGAGGTAGCCGTCCATGGAGAAAACGCCGTCAGTGACGACCAGGCGCCGTCGTGCCCCGGACGCCTCCTGCAGCTTCGCCTCGAGGCCCGCCATGTCGCGGTTGGCGTAGCGGAAGCGCTGTGCCTTGGAGAGGCGGATGCCGTCGATGATCGAGGCGTGGTTCAGCGCGTCGGAGATCACGGCGTCCTCCGCACCGAGGAGCGATTCGAAGACTCCCCCGTTCGCGTCGAAGCAGGAGGAGAACAGGATGGTGTCCTCGGTGCCGAGGAAGTCCGACACGCGGCGTTCCAGCTCGAGGTGCAGATCCTGGGTGCCGCAGATGAAACGGACCGACGCCATCCCGAACCCGCGCTCGTCGAGGGCTGCCTTGGCGGCCGCAATGATGTCCGGGTGGTCGGCGAGGCCCAGGTAGTTGTTGGCGCAGAAGTTGAGCACCCGGGCGCCGTCCGCCCCGGCCGTAACGGAACTGGACTGCGGCGAGGACAGGGGGCGCTCTCGCTTGAAGAGGCCGGCCGTGCGGATGTCGTCGAGTTCACCGGCGAGCTGGTCGCGGACTGCTGAATACATGGTGTTCCTGCCTCCTAGAAGGTGGTCCAGTCGAGGACCACTTTGCCGCTCGCGCCGTCGCGCGCTGTCGCAAATCCCTGCTGCCACTCCTGGGCCGGCAGGCAATCGGTGACCACGGACGAGACGGCGTCGCGCAGTGTCCGGTTGGACTGCAGCATGGCGCTCATCGCGTACCAGGTCTCGAACATCTCACGCCCGTAGATGCCCTTGAGGGTGAGCATGTGCGTGACGACTTTGCCCCAGTCGATGGCGATGGGGGCGGAGGGCAGGCCCAGCATCGCGATGCGCCCGCCGTGGGTCATGTTGTCGATCATCTCCGGCAGGGCAGCCGCGTGGCCCGACATCTCCATTCCGATGTCGAAACCCTCCCTCATGCCGAGCTCCCGCTGGGCGTCGGCGATGCGCATGCGGCTGACGTCGATGGCGATGTCCGCTCCGACGCCGCGTGCGAGCTCGAGCCGCGGAGCCGACACGTCGGTGATCGCGATCTTGCGGGCGCCCGCGTGGCGGGCCACGGCGACCGCCATGAGCCCGATCGGCCCGGCGCCGGTGATCAGGACGTCCTCTCCGACGAGCGGAAAGCTCAGCGCGGTGTGGACGGCGTTGCCGAAGGGGTCGAAGACGGCGCCGAGTTCGGGCGTGATGCTCGCGTCGTGGACCCAGACGTTGGTCTCGGGAACGACGACGAACTCCGCGAACGCGCCGTCGCGCTGCACCCCCACGCTCGAGGTGTGAATGCACATCTGGCGGCGGCCGGCGCGGCAGTTGCGGCAGACCCCGCAGACGACGTGCCCTTCGCCGGAGACGCGGTCCCCGATGCTCACGCCGCGGATGCCTCCGCCGAGGGCGACGACCTCGCCGTAGAACTCGTGGCCGGGGATGAGGGGTGCCGGGATCATGCCCTGCGCCCAGGGATCCCAGCTCTCGATATGGAGGTCCGTGCCGCAGATGCCGGTGGTCATGACCCGGATCTTGACCTCGCCGAACCCTGCGTCGGGTTCGGGCCGGTCCACGAGCTCGAAGCCGGGATGCGCCCCGGATTTGTACAGCGCCTTCACTGTTCGTTCCTTCCATGCCGCTCCTGGCGTCCAGCGGGATGGGCTGGGCCTGAGCGGTACGAGTGCCGGGCGGGATGTGCCCGCAGTCACACTATCAGCGGGGCGCCGGTGGTGCTGTCGGGTGGGCCGCCGCCGGTCCTTCGGCGGTGGGCCGCCGCGCCGGGCGCCCGGACCCGTGGGAACGCCGCCCCGGCTTTGCGCACCCGAGCCGGGTGCAGCAACCGGCAGCGGGACGCCGAGGAGCGGCGCCGCCGACGGCGAGCTCAGTCCTCGAGGACCGCCGACAGGATCTCGAGGCCCAGCGCGAGGAAGTCCGGCGAGTCGTCGGAGGAGGCCACCATGGCGCTGCCCATGCTCAGCGCCCAGCCCCGAGCCCGGTCCCAGGTCGCGGCATCGCTCGGCCGCAGGGCATCGAGCTCCGACCGGAAAGCCTCCCTGCCCGCGGCGTCGAACACCAGCCACGCGGCGGCAAGGTCTGTGGCCGGATCACCGGAGCACAGGTCGCCGAAGTCGACGACGCCGGCCAGCGTGCCGTCCGCCGCCAGCACGAGGTTCCCCGGATGCAGGTCACCGTGCAGCCACAGGGCGGGCCGCGACCACTCCGGGGCTGCGAGGGCCGAGGCCCATATGCCGAACAACCGCTCGACCGGAAGGCGCGGCAGCGAAGGCAGCGAAGGCAGTGAAGGCAGCGAAGGGAGCGTTGCCAGTCGGCTCCGCACGACGTCGTCGCGCCCCGCCAGCGGCCCGCCCCGTCCCACCGGGCTCACCGGGGCGTCCGCCGGAGCCTCCTGCTGGAACTGCACGAGGAACCGCGCGAGCGCACGGGCCGCCGGAGCGCGGTCGGCCCGCGGCACCGTGGTTCCGGCAGCCCCGTCGATCCACCGGCAGACGGACCAGTGCCACGGATAACCCGGGCCGGGCCTTCCTGCGCGCAGCGGCGCCGACGTCGGCACGTCCAGGTGCGCGGTCAGGCCCTGCAGCCACCGCTGTTCGGCGACCATCAGCAACTCCGCGACCTGCCGCCGGGGCAACCGCACCACGAGGTCCGGTCCCAGCCGGAACAGCTCGTTGTCCCAGCCGTTCCCGGCCCGCGCAAGGGGCAGGCCGGCGAGGTCGGGATGCTGGTCGGCGAGCAGGGATACGACAAGGGAGGGCCCGATGTCGACCTCTGCCCTCGGCAGAACCGCCACCGCGCCCTCCCCTGTGCTGCTGGTGCTATCCCTCGACGCCGAGGCGCTGCAGGATGAGCTCGCGCACGCGGCCTGCGTCGGCCTGACCGCGCGTCGCCTTCATGACGCCACCGACGATCGCGCCGACGGCCTGGATCTTGCCGCCGCGGATCTTGTCGGCGACGTCCGGCTGAGCCGCGAGGGCGCCGTCGATCGCTTCGAGCAGCGGGCCGTCGTCGGACACGACGGCGAGGCCGCGCTTCTCCACGACCTCCGCGGGCGTGCCCTCGCCGGCGAGCACGCCGTCGAGCACGTCGCGGGACAGCTTGTCGTTGATCTTGCCGGACTCGATGAGCGCGTTGAGCTCCACGATCAGTTCGGGCGTCACGCCCAGGTCGGCGGGTTCGACGTCGGCGAGCTTGGCGCGGCGGGAGATCTCACCCATCCACCACTTGCGGGCGACGGCGGCACTCACACCGGCGGCGATGGTGTCCTCGATCGAGGACATCACGCCCGCGTTGACGACGTCGCGGAACTCGGCGTCGGAGTAGCCCCAGTCGGCCTGCAGGCGCTTGCGGCGCTCGGCGGGCGGCTCGGGCAGTTCGGCGCGCAGCTTCTCGATCCACGCCTCGTTCGTCACGACCGGCACGAGGTCCGGCTCGGGGAAGTAGCGGTAGTCGTCGGCGTCGGACTTGGGGCGACCCGAGGTGGTGGACCGCGTGTCCTCGTGCCAGTGGCGCGTCTCCTGGATGATCGGCGTGCCAGAGTCCAGGACGGCGGCGTGGCGCTGGATCTCGTAGCGGACCGCGTGTTCCACGGAGCGCAGCGAGTTCACGTTCTTGGTCTCGGTGCGGGTCCCGAACTTCTCGCGGCCGTGCGGGCGAAGGGAGACGTTCGCGTCGCAGCGCACGTTGCCGCGCTCCATGCGGGCATCGGAGACACCGAGGTTCTTGACGATCTCGCGGATCGCGGCGACGTAGGCCTTGGCCAGTTCGGGAGCGCGGGAGCCGGCGCCCTCGATGGGCTTGGTCACGATCTCGATCAGGGGGACCCCGGCGCGGTTGTAGTCCACGAGGGAGAACTCTGCACCCTGGATGCGGCCCGTGGAGCCGCCCATGTGCGTGAGCTTGCCGGCGTCCTCCTCCATGTGGGCGCGCTCGATCTCGACGCGGAACACGGTGCCGTCGGCGAGCTCGATGTCGATGTGCCCGTCGTACGCGATCGGGTCCTCGAACTGGGAGGTCTGGAAGTTCTTCGGGGTGTCCGGGTAGAAGTAGTTCTTCCGCGCGAAGTAGCACTTCTCGGCGATCTTGCAGTTCAGCGCGAGGCCGATCTTGATCGCGGATTCCACGGCCACGCCGTTGACGACGGGCAGGACGCCGGGCAGGCCGAGGTCCACGGGCGTCACGTTCGTGTTGGGGACGTCGCCGAACGCGTTGGGCGCGGAGGAGAACATCTTGGTCTTCGTGTTGAGCTCCACGTGGACCTCGAACCCGAGTACGGGATCGTACTTCTCCATGGCCTCGTCGAAGGACAGGACCTCATCGGTTACAGCAGTCATTACTTCCCACCTGCAATCTCGGGGGCCTGGGCCAGCAGGGGCCCGCCCCACGTCTCTTCGAGCAGCGATTCGAGGACGGCGCCCACGCGGTACAGGCGTGCGTCCTGGCGGGCGGGGGCGAGGAGCTGGATGCCGACGGGCAGTCCGTCCTCGTCCGCGAGGCCGCCGGGCAGCGACAGGCCGGGGACCCCGGCCATGTTCGCGGGGATGGTCGCGACGTCGTTCAGGTACATCGCCAGCGGATCGTCGAGCTTCTCCCCCAGCTTGAAGGCCGTGGTCGGGGCGGTCGGCGAGATCAGCACGTCGGCCTGCTCGAACGCGGCGGCGAAGTCGCGCTGGATGAGCGTGCGGACCTTCTGCGCCGAACCGTAGTAGGCGTCGTAGTAGCCGGCGCTCAGTGCGTAGGTGCCGAGGATGATGCGGCGCTTGACCTCGTGGCCGAAGCCGGCGGCGCGGGTCGCGCCCATGACGCGTTCGATCGTCGGGGCGCCGTCGGGCACCACGCGGAGGCCGAAGCGCACGCCGTCGTACTTGGCGAGGTTGCTGGAGGCCTCCGACGGCATGATCAGGTAGTAGGCGCCGAGCGCGTACCGGAAGTTGGGGCAGGAGACCTCGACGATCTCCGCGCCCGCCGAGCGCAGCAGCTCGAGCGACTCGTGGAAGCGGGTGAGGACGCCGGCCTGGTAGCCCTCGCCCTGCAGTTCCTTGATGACGCCGATACGCATGCCGTCGACCTGCCCGAGCCGGGCGGCCTCGACGAGCGCGCCGACCGGGTCGGTCAGCGACGTCGAGTCGTGGGGGTCGTGGCCGCCGATGACCTCGTGCAGCAGGGCGCTGTCGAGGACCGTCCGCGACACCGGGCCAATCTGGTCGAGCGAGGACGCCATGGCGATGGCGCCGTAGCGGGAGACCCCGCCGTAGGTCGGCTTCACTCCGACGGTTCCCGTGACGGCGCCGGGCTGGCGGATGGAGCCGCCGGTATCGGTGCCGAGGGCCAGCGGCGCCTCGAAGGCTGCGACGGCCGCAGCGGATCCACCGCCGGAACCGCCGGGGATCCGGTCGAGGTCCCAGGGATTGCGGGTCGGACCGTACGCCGAGTGCTCGGTGGAGGAACCCATGGCGAACTCGTCCAGGTTGGTCTTGCCGAGGATCGGCATCTTCGCCGCGCGGAGCTTGCGGACCACGGTGGCGTCATAGGGGCTCTGCCAGCCCTCGAGGATCTTCGAACCGGCCGTGGTGGGCTGGCCCTTGGTGACGATGAGGTCCTTCACCGCGATCGGCACGCCGGCCAGGGGGTGCAGGGTGTCGCCGTCCACGCGGGCCTTGTCGACCTCGGCGGCGACGAGCAGGGCCTCGTCGGTGTTGACGTGCAAGAAGGCGTTGATGGCGCCGTCCACGGCACCGATGCGGTCGAGGTAGGCCTGCGTAGCCTCGACGGCGGAGACCTCCTTCGACGCGAGCTTCTGTGCCAGGGCGTCGGCGGTGAGGTGGATCAGGTCTGTCATGGGTTACTCCCCGTCCAGGATTGCAGGGACCTTGAAGCGTCCATCGGCGTTGTCGGGTGCGCCGAGGAGCGCTTCCTCGTTGCTGAGGGTGTCCCCCACGACGTCGTCGCGGAACACGTTGCTCAGCGGGATGGGGTGGCTCGTGGCGGGGACGTCGTCGCCCGCCACTTCGCTCACGGTCTTGATGGCATCGACAATGACGGCGAGTTCTTCGGCCATGCGGTCGAGCTCGTCGTCGTTCATGTCGATGTGGGCGAGCCGTGCAAGGTGCGCGACGTCGTCCCGGTTGATCTCAGCCATGGATCTCCCCTGGAAGTCGGAAGTGGGTATCTGCCTCCAGTCTAGTGCTGGCGCGTGTGGCAGCCGGCATCAGGAACGGGCGACGACGACGGCGCCCGGGTGGTGCCGGGGAGTCAGAGTGCCAGGCGGAAGACCCAGAGCAGGATGTCCTCGTTGGGGACCTCCCAGTCGCGCTCGGGGACGCGGACGAAGCCCATCGACTCGTAGAGGCGGTGGGCACGCACCATGTCGGAGCCGCTCGTCAGGCTCACCGCCTCGATGCCGGGAAGGGTGCGGGCGTGCTCGATGATGCGCTCGACCATGGCCCGGCCGACACCGGCCCGCTGGACGGCAGGATCGACGGCCAGCATCCGGAACTCGAGTTCGCCCTCGATCGCGATGTCGGTGTACCGCTGTCCGGCGAAGGTCAGGGCCACCGAGCCGACCACCACGCCGTCGCGCTCGGCGACCCAGACCTCCGCGTGCTCGGCGCGGTGCTCGATGTCGGCCAGCACCGCCATGTAGGGATGCGACTCATCGCCGAAATAGCCGGCCTCGAGATAGGCACCGCGCGTGATGCGGCGGACGTCGTCGTAATCCTCGGTGCGGATCGGCCGGATGCTGATGAGGGAATCGCGCAGGGCGCTCCCGGAGGGTGTTGGAGTCACCGGCCCATTTTGCCACGTGGCGCAGGTGTTCCGAGGCCGCTGAGGACCGGTCACCCGCCGTCCGATCTGCGCTACGGGCAGGGACCCGTCCGGCGCGCGGACCCGGGGCCTGCGGGTGAGCGGCCGTCCCTCAGTCGTGGGCGAGGGAGGAGGACAGGTCCCGGTAGGCGTCGGCCTGTTCCAGGAGCAGGCGTGCCTTGTCCTCTGCGGTCTGGACGGCGTCGGCGCCGGCGAGCCAGCGCAGCGGCGGCTGGGCCTCGGCTGCGACGGTGATCAGGGCGGCGGCGAGTTTCGCGGGGTCCCCGCCCTGCTTGCCGTTCATGGACTGCCACGCCTCGATGGTGTCCTTCGTGCGCTGGTCGTAGTCCTCGATGGACAGTTCCGGCCAGAGCGTGGACGCGCCTTCGACGAGCAGTTCGGTGCGGAAGAACCCGGGCTCGACGATCGTGGTGTCGATGCCGTAGGGCGCGACGTCGAAGCGCAGGGATTCCATCCAGCCCTCGAGGGCGAACTTCGAGGCGCAGTACGCGGCGACGAACTCCTGCCCGGTGAGCCCGGCGGTGGAACTGAACGTGATGACATGTCCGCTGCGCTGGGCGCGCATCACCGGCAGCACGGCCCGGGTCACGTTCAGGGGACCGAAGAAATTCGTCTCCATCTGCTGGCGGAACTGGGCAGGGCTGAGGACCTCGAAGAACCCCGCGTAGAAGTTCCCGGCGTTGTTCACGAGCCGGTCGATCCGACCGAACCGCGCAACAGCCGCATCGACCGCAGCCTTCGCCGCGGCCTCGTCGGTGATGTCCAGGGATACGGCCAGCAGGTTCTCGTGCTCACCGAGGACCTCGATGACCCGTGACGCATCTCGGGCGGTGCCGACGACGGCGTGGCCGGCCTCAAGGGCGGCGCGGGCGATGTCGATGCCCATGCCGCGGGCTGCTCCGGTGATGAACCAGACTTCCTGATCAGTCATGATGATGTCCTTCTGGTGTTGTTCTATCGGTGTTCTTGCTGGTTGTTCTTCCAGTGAACGCCGCCTCCAGAACACGAGGGAGTCCCTGCCTATCCGGTTAATGACAGGAACCCCCTAACCCCGGGGATCGCGCGTAGCGTCGAAGGGTGGACAACGCCAACGACATCCGGGAGTTCCTGACCACCCGGCGCGCCCGGATCACCCCCGAGCAGGCCGGCCTGCCGGTGTTCGGGCACCGCCAGCGGCGTGTGCCGGGGTTACGCCGTGAGGAAGTCGCCCTCCTGGCCGGCATGAGCACCGAGTACTACGTGCGCCTGGAGCGCGGGAACGCCAAAGGCGTCTCCGAAGCAGTCCTGGAAGGCATCAGCCAGGCACTGCGCCTCGACGACGCCGAACGCACCCACCTCTACGACCTCGTCCGGACCGCCAACCAGGGCGCCCCGCAACGCAGACGCGGACCGGTCCGGGCCCAGCAGGTCCGACCGGGCGTACAGCGGATGATCGACGCCATGACCGCCCTGCCGACCATTGTGCAGAACGAACGTCTCGACCTCATCGCCTCGAACCAACTCGGTGCCGCGTTCTACTCCGAGATGTACGTCCAGCCGCAGCGGCCGCCGAACTTCGGCCGGTTCCTGTTCCTCGACCCCCGGTCCCGAACCTTCTACCGGGACTGGGACGACGCCGCCCGGCAGACCGTCGCGCTCCTGCGCAGCGCGGCAGGACGGGATCCCTACGACCGGGCACTCAGTGACCTCGTCGGGGAACTGTCCACCCGCAGCAATGACTTCCGCACCCTCTGGGCCGCCCACGACGTCCGCCTGCACCACTCCGGCGCCAAGAACGTGCACCACCCGATCGTCGGAGACCTCGACCTGACCTTCGAAGGACTGGCCGTCGCCTCAGACAACGGACTGTCCGTCATCGCCTACACCGCCGAACCGGGCTCCCCCTCCCACGACAGCCTCCAGCTCCTGGCCACCTGGGCCGCCACCGACCAGGCACCCCGGCGCCCGGCACACGACGACACCCGCTCCTGACCCCGGCTCAGCAGCGGGGGCACCCGGCCCTGCTCCACTCGGTGGCGTCGTCCCGAGCCATCACCGGCGACGAGGAACCCAGCCGTAGGTCAGGACGCCTCGGTCACCCGCCGGTACCCGGTGCCGTCCGGGTACCGCTCCATGTACCCGTAGTCGACGAGGGCCCGCCGGAGGGTGGGGATGTCGTGCGTGACGGTGGCGAGCAGGCGGTTGACCTCGGGCTCGCTGATCTCCTCGTCCGCCGGGATGAGCCGTTCGGCGAGGTGGGACAGGAGGTCCTCGCGGTCCTGGCCCGCGCGCGGCAGGCCGTCGATGCGTCCCTCGCGGAAGAAACGGTCGACGCCCTTGGGCGTGCCGGGTGCGGCGGCCGCGAGGACCGCCTTGAAGAGCTGCCCGTTGACATGGAGGTCGTCCGTGAGGAGCCCGGCGTCGACGAGGCGCTGCACCTCCTTCGGGGCCGCGTCGAGGGGCTGGCCGAGCACGGCGCGGGCGTACAGTGTGCGGGCCCGCTCGCCGGCGAGTGTGGAGAGGACCTTCTGCCAGGACGGCGGTGCACCGGGGGCCGGCTCGGGGGTCGGCTTGGGCATCGGTTCGGGGGTTGGGCTGGACGTTGTCATGGTTGCCTTTCGGGAAGCTGGGACGCCCGGCGGGCCGCCGCCAGGAAGTCGGCGGGGCCGGCCGCCGTGACCGCGGCGAGCCGTTCAGCCTCCGAGGGACCGCCGTCGAGCATGGGCCGCAGCGCCGGCCGGTGGACCGGAACGCCGGCTTCCTCGGCGATCAGGGCGCCCGCGGCGAAGTCGTGCTCGTTCAGGCCTCGTTCCACGAAGGCGTCGAGGGTCCCGTCGGCCACCAGGCAGAGGTCGAGTGCTGCCGACCCGAGGCGCCGCAGGTCACCGAATTCCTCGAGGAGCGGGCCGAGCTCCGCGACCTGGGCCGAGCGTGTGGGCCGGTCGTACGCGAATCCCGTGGCGAGGATGCGGCCATTGTCCGCCGTCGGGCCGGTGAGGCGCCGCACCGCGCCGTGGTCGCTGACCCACGCGCCGCCGCCGCGGGAGGCCCAGTAGATCCGGGACAGTGCCGGGGCGTGCACGACGCCGGCGAGCCAGGTGCCGTCCACGTCCGCGGCAGCCACGGAGGTGCCGTAGTAGACGATGTTGCGGATGAAGTTGGTGGTGCCGTCGAGGGGGTCGATGGACCAGCGGATCCGGGCGCCGTGGGGTTCGGCGCCCGAGGGTACGGTGGTGCCGAACTCCTCGCCGGTGATGGCATCGTGCGGCCGTGAGTCGGCGATGACGGCGCGTACCGCCTGCTCCGCCGCGACATCGAACGCCGTCACCCAGTCGCTGTCCGAACTCTTGCTGGTGGCGCCGAGCGCCCCAGGGTCCCGACGCGCAAGGACTCCGGCACCGGCAGCGGCGGCTTGCCGCGCGAGGTGCAGGAGGGCTTCCGGAGCGACCGTCGGGCCCTTCGCTACCCGGTCCGCTGCCGGGTCCCCTGCCCCGTCGCTCACGCGGTGTCCCCGCCCCGGGCGGGACCTGCGCCCGCTCCCGCCTGCAGCTCCTCGGCCACCTCGGTGTCCTCGTCGATGTCCTCGCCGATGTTCTTCTGGCCGGCTTCGTCGACGGCACCGCCGACGGAGGGTGCGGCGGCCGGACCGTTGCTGAGGAGGGCGATGAAGCCGTCCTCGTCGAGGACCGGGATGCCGAGCGTCTCGGCCTTCTCGAGCTTGGTGCCGGCGTTCTCCCCCGCCACCACGTAGCTCGTGTTCTTCGATACCGAGCCGGCAGCCTTGCCGCCCCGCGTGATGATCGCTTCCTTCGCCTCGTCGCGGTTGTATTGCTGCAGGGAACCCGTCACCACGATGGTCAGGCCCTCGAGCGTCCGCGGGGCGCTCTCGTCGACCTCGTCCTCCATGCGCACGCCCGCTGCCGCCCAGCGGTCCACGATCTCGCGGTGCCAGTCCTCCGCGAACCACTCCTTGAGGGCTGCGGCGATGGTGGGGCCCACGCCGTCGACATTCGCCAGCTCCTCCTCGCTCGCGGTGCGGATCCGCTCCATCGATCCGAACGCGGTGGCGAGGGCGCGCGACGCCGTCGGCCCCACGTGGCGGATGGACAGCGCCACCAGCACGCGCCACAGCGGCTGCTTCTTCGCCTTCTCCAGTTCGGTGAAGAGCTTGCGGGTCGTGGCACTCGGCTCGGAGGGCTTCTTGGCGGTCCCCTTCGAGTAGAAGTAGGGGACGAGCTCGCGGCCCGTCACCACGCCCTTGACCTTCTTGTCCCGCTCGATGCGGACGTCCGCGAGCTTCTCCGGTGTGAGGTCGAAGATCTCGGCCTCGGTGGTGATGGGCGGGACCTCGGGTTCGGCGGGCTGGGTGAGCGCGATCGCCGCTTCCCAGCCGAGGGCCTCGATGTCGAAGGCACCGCGTCCTGCGAGGTGGAACACGCGCTCACGCAACTGGGAGGGGCAGGACCGCGCGTTGGGGCAGCGGATGTCGACGTCGCCCTCCTTGGCGGGCTGGAGCGTCGTCCCGCAGGAGGGGCACTCGGTGGGCATCACGAACTCGCGCACCGGCGGGTCCTGCTTGTCGCGCAGCGCGATGACCGGCCCCACGATCTCGGGGATGACGTCACCGGCCTTCCGCAGCACCACGATGTCGCCGATCATGACCCCCTTCGCCTTCACGACCTCCTGGTTGTGCAGCGTCGCCATGCCCACGGTGGACCCGGCGACCTTGACGGGCTCCATGAGTCCGAACGGGGTGACGCGTCCCGTCCGCCCCACGTTGACGAGGATGTCCAGCAGCTTGGTGTTCACTTCCTCGGGCGGGTACTTGTAGGCCACCGACCAGCGCGGTACGCGGGAGGTGTGCCCGAGCGCACGCTGCAGGGCGAAGCTGTCCACCTTCACCACGATGCCGTCGATCTCGTGAAGGAGGTCGTGGCGGTGCTCCCCGAAGTGCTCGATGAAGGCCATGACCTCGTCCTGCGTCGCGAGCACCTTGTAGTAGGGGGATGTCGGGAGCCCCCAGGCCTTGAGCAGGTCGTAGGTCTCCGACTGCGTCCCGGCCGACAGCCCGGTGCGGGCGCCGATGCCGTGGACGTACATGTCGAGCGGGCGCTCGGCCGTCATGGCCGGGTCCTTCTGCCGCAGCGACCCCGCGGCCGCGTTCCGCGGGTTGGCGAACGGCGCCTTGCCCGCGGCGACCATGCGCTCGTTGAGCTGGGCGAACTCCTTCGTGGGGAAGAACACCTCGCCGCGGATCTCCACCTCCTCCGGATGGTCGGTCCCGGCCAGGTGCTGGGGTATCGAAGCGATGGTCAGGACGTTGTGCGTGATGTCCTCACCAGTGACGCCGTCACCCCTCGTGGCTGCGCGGACCAGCTCACCGTTGCGGTACAGCAGGTTCACCGCGAGGCCGTCGATCTTGAGTTCCGTCAGCCACGCGATGGTGGCTCCCGGGTTGCGCTGCTCCACGCCGGCGGACGCCCGGTCCAGCCAGGCCTTCAGCTCGTCGAGGGAGAAGACGTCCTCGAGGCTGTACATGCGGGCGAGGTGCTGCACCGGGGCGAAGGCGGACGAGACCTCGCCGCCCACCTCCTGAGTCGGGGAGTCGTTGGCGACGAGTTCCGGGTGCAGTGCCTCGATCTCCTCGAGCCGCCGGAAGAGGGTGTCGAACTCCGCGTCCGAGATGGTGGGGGCGGCGTCCTGGTAGTACGCGATGCGGTGGGCGCGGATCTCCTCGGCGAGCTGGGCGTACTCCTCGCGGAGCTCCTCGCCCGGCGGGTTCCGGTCCACGGTTCCGGCGGTATCGGCTGCGTCTTCGGTTCCTGTGGTCACTTTCCCATCTTGCCCTACGGCTACAGGGCGGGCCACTGCCGCGGCCCGCCGGCGGCCGCTGCCGGCGCCGAGGCGGGCGGTCACTCGGGACGGCAGGTCGAAAGGGCCGGCCCGGGCAGCCGGCGGAACGCCCGGTGCTACTGGTGCGGGAAGCCGGGCGCCGCGTCCGACCGCAGGACGGCGTGCGAGCCGTTCGCGCGCACGACGTCGTCCGGCTGCGTGCCGGTGCCGGTGTCGGTGCCGGTGCCGGTGCCGGTGTCGGTGCCGGTGTCGGTGCCGGTGCCGGTGCCGGTGCCGCTGCCGGCGCCGCCGTCGGTGCCGGCGCCGCCGCCGCCGCCAGTGGGGACCACGTGACCGACGTCGGCCGCGAACATCCCCCCTCGAGGGACACCCGCGCCCGCCGCACCGTCGACGTGTGCGTCCACGACGATCAGTGTGACGTTGTCGCGCGCCCCGGAGCGGAGGGTCGCCTCGACGAGCTCCTCGCATGCCTCCTGTGGATCCGCGACGGAGCTGAGGACGTCGTAGATGGCGTCATCGGACACCTCGCCGCTCAGGCCGTCCGAGCAGACCAGGATGCGGTCGCCGTCCTCGACGGGCATCAGCCAGAAGTCCGCCTCGGAGTCGTCCCCCGTGCCGAGTGCCCGCGTGACCACGTGCCGGCGGGGGTGCGTGCGGGACTCCTCCATCGAGATGCTGCCGGTGTCCACGAGCTCCTGGACCTCCGAGTGGTCCACGGAGATCTGTCCGAACCTGTCCCGGCTCAGGCGGTAGGTGCGCGAGTCGCCCACGTTGAAGAACAGCCAGGAGGGCACGCCCTCCTCCTGGACCAGCACGACGCCGCTGAGTGTCGTCCCCGCCAGTCCGCCTGCCTGCCGGCGGATCTCCTGGTCCGCGTCGTCGATGAGCTCCTCCAGCTCCGCGGCGGAGAACTCGGGCAGGTGACGCCCGAGAATCGGGCTGTTGCCCAGCGTCCGGACGCAGATACCGCTGGCGACCTCTCCGGCTGCGTGGCCGCCCATGCCGTCCGCCACGGCGAAGACCGGCTCGGAGGCGATCAGGGAATCCTCGTTCAGTTCCCTCCGCAATCCCCGATCCGTCGCGAAGCCGTAGGCGAGGTGCACGTCCCGCGGGGGGCCGGCCTGGGGGGTACTGAGGGGTTGGTCGGTCATTCCCCCATTCTGCACTGCCGGTTTGCCTCCCGATAGATTCCGCGGCGTCGGCGGGTCCTGCCGCTAGTCGAGGACGATTCCCGTGCCGGTCCCCCGGGCGAGGGTCACCGGCCGCACCTCGCCGAAACCGCGCACCTGCCGTGGCTCGTGCGGCGTCAGGACGAACTTCTCGTTGTGCTCGAGGGTCGCCGCGGTGGCGGAATCGACGAGCACCTCCCCGGGCTCGGCGAGCGCGGTGAGCCGGGCCGCGAGGTTGACCGTCGGACCGTAGATGTCGCCGAGCCTGGACAGCACCCGCCCCCAGACGAGGGAGCACCGCGCCGAGGGAAGGAATTCGTCCTCGGTGAAGGCCTTCGCGAGGGCCAGCGAGATCTCGGCACCGGCTTCGGGTGACTCCGCGATGTAGAGCACCTCGTCCCCGATGGTCTTCACGAGCCGGCCGCCGCCGACGGAGATGATCTCCGCGCACTTGTTCTCGAAGCGCTGCACCAGCTGCGCCAGGGTGCGCTCGTTCATCCGCCGCGACAGGCTCGTGTAGGAGACGAGGTCGGCGAACCCGACCGCCCGCGCCAGCGGGAGCGGTGCGTCCTGTTCGTCGCCGTCGCGCCCGGCCTCACTGGAGATCAGGCCCGATTCCGCGCGAAGGGCCAGCCGCTGGACGGCGGCGTTCATCTGGCGGCGCCACGCATACACGAGCGTCTTCTCGAGCGGTTCGAGGAGGTCGGGAAGCTCGGACACGAGCGTCTTGCGCGCGTCGGCGTCCGTGAGTCCGCGCTGGGCCACCATCTCCTCGACGATCGCCTCGATCTGCCACACGACCATGCGGTCCGTCATCTGTCCCACCGCACGGGTGATCGAGATCGCGGCGTCCTCGGTGAGCTGCTCCTGGCGCACCATGTCGATGATCGTCGTGAGCGCGTGGAGGTCCTTCTCGGTGAAGGCGACGTCGTCGTCCCCGATGTTGGGGAAGCCCATGGCCCGCCACAGCTTCCGCGCGGACAGGAGGGAGACGCCTGCCCCGGCGGCGATGTCCCGGCGCTTGAGCGTGCGTTCGGCGCCGAGAAGCTCGCGTTCGAGTCGGCGGATGCTCTCCCTGTCGAGTTCGATGGGGCCGGTAACCGATGAGGTCGGCGCGTCATCGACTGCAGCGGCCATGTCCGGCTGCAGCTGCCACACGGCCTTCGAGGCCGTCGACACGGCGGCCCCGAGTGCGTCGTCGGGCTGTCCCGCACCGATCGAGGGCGCGTCCATCAACGCCGCATCGATCGCGCCCGTATCCATCGCGGCGGCATCCGCCGCACCCGCGTCCATTGCACCCGTGTCCATCGCGTCCGCGTCCCTCGCGTCCGTGGACGAGTCGGCTCCCCCGTCGTCGGAGCGGGCGGGCTGCCCGGACTCGTGGCGGTCCTCCACTGTCACGATTGCTCACCCGTCCATTCCTGCTGCACCCGCGGCTTCCCACCGCGGGCGTACTGCGGATCGATTTCCATATCCACTCCATCGAACATGCGCGTCAGGGGCAGGTCGCCGATCGCCTGCACCACGTACTTCTTGAACGTGCCGATCTGCGGAACGTCCCGGTAGGCGTGCGCGCGGTCGAACCCGAGGTCCGCGACCAGGGTGCCGCTGCCGACCATGCGCTGCACCAGTCCCTGCTCCGTCTGCAGCTGCGAGACGGCGGACAGGCTGATCTGGTGCTCGGTGCGCCGGGTGACTCCACGCCGGTGGATGAGCCGCAGGCTCGTGAGCACGTACCGGTTGCTCGACCAGCGGATCACGGGGCGCACCACCACCCGGAGCAGCACCACCACGATGGCGGCGAGCGCCACCAGCAGCAGCACCGGCTGCCAGGCGGGGAGCCCGCCCGGCAGGTCCCGCCGGCCCAGGTACCCCAGTCCGAAGCCTCCGGCGGCCAGGAGGGGGAAAGCTGCGAGCACCGGTCCCACGATCGGCAGCGGGTTGGGCCGCGTACGCACGAGGACGCGTTCGCCGGGCAGCAGCTGGATCCGCATGGCCTACGCCTGCGGGCGCAGGTGCACGACGTCGCCTGCGGAGATGGTGTGGCGTTCGCCGTCGTCGTCGCGCACGATCAGCGCGCCCTGGGCATCGAGGGCGAGCGCGCGTCCGCTGAGCAGGGCGCCGCCGGGCAGTTCGGCCCGGACGTCCTGGCCGAGCGTCGCCATGCGCGCCCCGACCCGGGTCAGCAGGGACGGCCCGTTGTCCCACGCCGCGGAAGCGTCGCCGTCGACGTCGCAGAAGGCACGGTAGGAATCGGCGAACGTGCGCAGGAAGGACTTGAGCAGGATGTTGCGGTCCGTGGTGCCGGCGTATTCGAGCAGCAGGCTGGTGGCCGTGGGCACCGGGAGTTCGTCGTCGGTGAGGCTGACGTTCAGGCCGATCCCCACGACGACGGCGGGCGGCTCTGCACCCGCGCCCGGCACGAACTGCGCCAGGACACCGGCGAGCTTCCGGCCGTCCACCGTGACGTCATTGGGCCACTTGAGCTGCGGGGCGATCTTCGTGCGATCCTCGACGCTCTCCGCGAGCGCCAGGGCGGCGAGGAGCGAGAACCAGGAGTAGGCCGTGGTGGGCACGGGCCGCCCGTGCCGGTTGAACGGGCGCAGGAGCACGCTGACGAACAGCGATGACCGCTCGGGCGCGATCCAGCTGCGGTCCAGCCGTCCGCGTCCTGCGGTCTGCACTTCGGCACCGAGGACGCTCAGGTCGGGCCACCCTGCTGCCTCCCGCTGGGCGTGCTCCACGAGGTCGGTGTTGGTGGATCCGGTCCGTGCCACGATGTCGAGGCGGGAGAACGGGCCCGACGGCATGCACAGGGCTGTCCTCAGTGCGCCGAGGTTCAGGCCCGGGCGCTCGAGATTGGAGTAGCGGGAGGACATGCCATCGATCTTATCCGGCCCCGCGCTCCCTGCCCCGGAGCGCGTGACCTCAGAGGAAGATGTCCGGGACGAGCCGGTCCTCGGGTGCGCCGAGGCTGTACGGCGTGAAGTCGGTGACGCCTTCCTCGCGGAGCACCTCCTCGTCCGTGTAGAAGTTCCCGGTGCAGTCGCGTGCCGGGCGGACCAGGACGGCGTGCGCGGCGTCGGCGACGATCCGCGGGCTACGAGCCGCCTGGACGATGCGGTCCCCGCCGGGCATGGCGCGGATGGCCGCCGTGTCGATGAGGGTCGCGGGCCACAGGGAGTTCACGGCGACGCCGTCGTCCTTGAGCTCCTCGGCGAGGCCGAGGGTGGTCAGGCTCATCCCGTACTTCGCCATGGTGTAGGCCAGATGCCTGCCCGCCCATTCCGGCGTGAGGTTCAGGGGCGGCGAGAGGGTGAGGATGTGGGGGTTGTCCGAACGCTTCAGCGCCTCGAGGGAGGACTTGCTCAGCAGGAAGGTGCCGCGGACGTTGATGTCCGCCATGAGGTCGTAGCGCTTCATGTCCACGTCGGGCGTCCTGGAGAGGTCGATCGCCGAGGCGTTGTTGATGACGGCGTCGATGCCGCCGAAGGTACCGACGGTCGTATCGACGGCGGCCCGGACGTCGTCGTCGTGCCGCACGTCGCCGACCAGGGGCAGGGCGTGGCCACCTGCGGCCTCGATCTGTTCAGCCGCGGTGTAGACGGTCCCTTCGAGCTTCGGGTGCGGCTCGCCGGTCTTCGCCAGGATGGCCACGTTGGCTCCGTCGCGGGCGGCCCGCAGGGCGATGGCGAGGCCGATCCCACGGCTTCCCCCCGACAGGAGGAGAGTGCGCCCGGCGAGCGATCGGTGTCCGGGGCGGGCGTCCGGAGCGGAGGATTCCTGAGCGTCATTGCGTGCAGTCATGGCCCCACCATAAGCACCGGGGGCCGCCCGGCAGCTCGCGATGCTCCGATGTTACTCGCGGGTAACATCGGAGCCCCGGCTAAGCGTTGGCCTCGGAAACTGTAGACGTCCTACAACGGCAAGCCCTTTGATCCTCACTAGACTTGGGAAAACGCGCCGCACTTTGTCGGAATCCTCCAGTCTCGGCTGGGAGCTCCGCGCAGCCCAGTGAGGCGCGGTCCCATGCCACCCGCCGACCGGAGACTCCATGCACCAGGACCTGCAGCTCGACCTGACAACGACGGCCGGGAAGCTCGCCGACTTCCGGAGGCGCAAGGCGCTCTCGGAGCAGCCCTCCGGCCCCGAAGCGATCGAGAAGCAGCACGCCCGCGGCAAGAACACCGCCCGCGAGCGGATCGACCTCCTCGTGGACGAGGGATCGTTCGTCGAGTTCGATGCCTTCGCGGTGCACCGCTCCACCGCCTTCGGCATGGAGAGGAAGAAGCCCCTCGGCGACGGCGTCGTATCCGGCTACGCGACGGTGGACGGGCGCCTGATCGCGATCTACAGCCAGGACTTCTCCGTGTACGGCGGCTCCCTCAGCCAGGTCAATGGCGAGAAGATCGTCAAGGTGCAGGAGTTCGCGCTCCGCAACGGGTGCCCGGTCATCGGCATCAACGACGGCGGCGGCGCCCGCATCCAGGAGGGCGTCGCGTCGCTCGCGATGTTCGCGGACATCTTCCGCAACAACGTCCACGCGTCCGGAGTGGTCCCGCAGATCTCGCTCATCATGGGTCCCTGCGCCGGAGGAGCGGCCTACTCCCCCGCGCTGACGGACTTCGTGGTGATGGTGGACAAGACGTCGCACATGTTCATCACGGGCCCCGACGTCATCAAGACGGTGACCGGCGAGGACGTGGACATGGAGACCCTCGGCGGTGCACGGCAGCACAATACGACGACGGGCACCTCCGCCTACCTCGCGACCGACGAGGCGGACGCCATCGGCTTCGTCCGCGAACTGCTCGACTTCCTCCCGTCCAACAACCTCGCGGAGGCGCCGCTGACGGAGTTCGTGGAGGAGGCCGAGGTGACGGACGAGGACCTCGCCCTCGACGAACTCATTCCGGATGCCGCAAACCAGCCGTACGACATGCACGCCGTCATCGACGCGATCGTCGACGACAGCCACTTTCTCGAGATGCAGGCGCTCTATGCGCCGAACGTGGTGACGGGCTACGCCCGCGTCGAGGGCCACACCATCGGCATCGTGGCCAACCAGCCCCTTCAGTTCGCCGGCACCCTCGACATCAACGCGTCGGAGAAGGCGGCCCGCTTCGTGCGGCACTGCGACGCCTTCAACATCCCCATCCTGACCCTCGTAGACGTCCCCGGCTTCCTGCCCGGCAAGGACCAGGAGTTCCAGGGCATCATCCGGCGCGGCGCCAAGCTGCTCTATGCCTACGCCGAAGCCACCGTGCCGAAACTGACGGTCATCACCCGCAAGGCCTATGGCGGCGCGTACATCGTCATGGGGTCCAAGAAGCTCGGCGCCGACCTCAACCTCGCCTGGCCCACGGCGCAGATCGGCGTCATGGGCGCCCAGGGCGCCGTCAACATCCTGTACCGCGGGCAGCTCAAGGCCGTCGCCGAGGCGGGCGGGGACGTCGAGGCCGCGCGCGCGGACGTCGTGCAGCAGTACGAAGAAGAACTGCTGAACCCGTACCAGGCAGCCGAACTGGGCTACGTCGACGCTGTCATCGCGCCGTCGGAGACCCGGCTGCAGATCGTCCGGGGGCTCCGCGCCCTGCGCGACAAGCGGGCTGCCAACCCCGCCAAGAAGCACGGGAACATCCCGCTGTGACCGCGCAGGACAGCACGCCCGACCACGTCGACCAGGAGAGCCCGGCCCTCCTCTCCGTGGTCTCCGGCAACCCCACGGAGGAAGAACTGGCGGCCCTCACCGCCGTCGTCGTCGCCCTGCGGGGAAGCGGGGAAGCGGACGAGGCGCCGAACCACGGCAGGTCCTGGGTCCGCCGCGCCATGCTGCGGCTGGGCCCAACGCCGGGACCCGGCTCCTGGCGCCGCAGCGTCCGCTGACGCAACCCTCGCGTCCAGCACCCCTCGTCCGGCTTACTCGCCAGTACGCAGCGGGCTCCCTACCATGGGGAAATGGGTGTGGCTGGGGTCACATGGGGGAAGCCCCGTCCCGTTACCGGGCCAGCCGGGACGCAGCGTTGCGACTCGGCGTCGACGACGAGCCCGAGTGGTCCTTCTGCCGGGCGGTTACAGGGGGTAGCCATGGCCGCGATAATCGAGCTTTTCCATGATCGGGACGACGCCTTCAGGTTCCGGTTGAAGACACCGGAAGGGGCGGTCATTGCCGTGTCCAGACCGTTCCCGGACAAGGCGGCGGCCGTAGCGGGGATCCGGACCCTCCGTGAGTGCGCCGGAACCGGCCTGATCACGGACCTCTGCCTGCCGAGGCCGCAGACAGCAGGAGCCTCGCGAGGACCCGTAAGGCCCACCATCACCTAGCCCCGCTCAGAGGCGAGTGCAGCATGAGCCTTCGGGGCTGGCTTCGGGCATGGCTCCAAGCATCTCTCGGGCTCACCTACCGCGGATCCGCCACGGTGCCGAGGAACACGGGCAGTCCTGTCTCCTCGTGGACGATCTGGTAGCCGAAGGGCCGATCGAAGGAGATGCTCGCCTCGGGTGGCATCGGAGCGCCCGTCGTCATCGTCAATTGCGTGACGGCCGCCGCGACGGTGCCCTTCTCCGCGACCGTGATGTTGGCCACCTGGGCAGCGCCGTCGACGAAGGAGCCCGGTCGAATGGCACGGAAGTCGGCGTCGGACCCGAAAGACTCGTCGAGTCCCGCAGCAGCCAACGGTTCCAGGAGGTCCTGCTCGAACTCGTGGTCCCACTTCGGCAAGCTCAGCTCCACCCGGACATCCTTGGCTGTATCGAGCAGGAAGGCTATGTCGAGCAGCTCCTGTTCGGTCCACCGCGGCGGTGATCCTTCCGCAGGCAGGATGAGCCGCAGGAAGAAGCCGTCACCGTAGGGCAGGTCGATCCCACTCCAGCCGTCCCCCTCGACGTACCGCTCCGTTCGCGTGCCGTGCATCATCGGGACGTCCACCCTGCTGCCATCGACCAGCAGGAAGTCCTGGTCCGAGGTGCCGGAAGGATCGAAGGGCTCGTCCCAGGCCGCTGCGAAGTAGACGGCGTTGAGAAGGGACAGCGTCGTGCCCGGACCGACCTCGATCGGGGCCTTCTCGATCCGGCCGCCGGTCTCCTTCGACACCCAGTCGTCGATGCGACCCGCCGTCGCGCCGTCGCTGAAATCGACGGGGTAGACGCCGCTGCCGTACTGGCGGGCCAGGGTCTTTAGGTACTCCTCGCCGATGCCGCCGGATTCGGGGACGAAGACCGCGTTGGCGAGGTGCAGGACGGGAGCCTCGGGCGGATCGTCCTCGTCGACGTCGCCCGGGTTCCCGTCGAAGCGCTGGACGCTTGCGAGGAGTGCGTTCATCGCCTCGTCACGATGCTCGGCCGGCAGACCCAGGACCGCGTCCATCTCAGCGGCGGTCGTCGTCCCGGCTCCGGCGCGCAGCATCGACAGCGCGTAGAGGGCACTGAGCGGGCTGGTGACCTGGTTGACGTCCGGATCGGAGGTCATGAGCGCGCCGAGGCGGAAGGCGGATCGGAGCAGTGCGTCCTCGGCCTCCGCAAACTCGCCCTGGGCGACGACGACGCGCTCGATCGGTGCCGTCTGCTGGTCCGGCGCGGATCCCGCGCACGCGGTCAGCAAGGCCAGGGCCGCGGTCGCTGTGGCGGTCCGGCCCAGGCGTCCGTGCGTGGTCGGCTGTCCATGGTGCTCCATACCCGATTCCCCCTCGTCGTGCTCCCACGGTAGGCCCCGTCACCGGGTGGATCCAGAGCGGCCGAGGATCACCTGCGTTCCGGTGGACTGCGACGCTCGGCGCTTTGCCTTCCTGCGGAGCCGGGTGGCCGCCAGTCAGTAGCCTCCGGCAACCGCTGGGGTTAGGCTCTGGACGTGACCCAAGACACCCCAGCTTCCGCCCCCTCCTCCAGCGAGCAGCCGGCACGGCACTCGACCGCCGTCGATGCCGTCGCCACGTCCTACTACGAGACCCTGCTCGAACTGATGCCGAATTTCGCCACCGAACTCGGCATCCCCGGCCATGAGACCGAGTACCAGGACTACTCCCCGGCAGGCATCGATGCCCTCGCCGACGCCGCCCGCAACACCCTGAGGTTGCTCGACGGTCTCCAGCCCGCCGATGACGTGGATGCGGTGACGCTCGACGCCATGCGCGAGAGGCTCGGACTCGACCTCGAGATCCATGACGCCGGACTCGGGTACGCCGAACTCAACAACATCGCCTGCCCCGCCCAGAACATCCGTGCGATCTTCGACCTCATGCCCACCGCCACGGCGGAGGACTGGGGCAATATCGCCGGGCGCATGGCCAATGTCCCCGGCGCCATCGACGGATACATCGCATCCCTCCGCGCCGGCCGCGAGCGCGGTCTCGTCGCCGCCCGCCGGCAGGTGGGCATCGTAATCGAGCAGTCTACGAAGTACGCCGAGGACGGCGGTTTCTTCGACACCCTCGGCTCCACCGCACACTCGGACGACGCCGACCTCCCCGACTCGGTGCAGCAGCAGCTCCGTTCAGGTGCGGACGCTGCACGCGGCGCCTACCGCTCGCTCGCGTCCTTCCTGCAGGACGACCTCCTCCCCACAGCACCCGAGAAGGACGCCGTCGGAAGGGAACACTACGCCCTGATGTCGCGTCTCTTCCTCGGGTCCGCCGTCGACCTCGAGGAGACGTACGCGTGGGGCGTCGAGGAACTCGACCGCGTGATTGCCGAACAGGAAGCCGTCGCGAACGAGATCCGGGAGGGAGCATCGATCGAGGAGGCCATCCGCATCCTCGACGAGGACCCGGCCCGTCAGCTGCAGGGCACCGATGCGCTCCAGGCGTGGATGCAGGAACTCTCGGACAGGGCGGTCGACGCCATGGCCGGGGTCCACTTCGACATCCCGGAGGTGATGCGCCGCCTCGAGTGCAGGATCGCACCGACCAACGAGGGCGGCATCTACTACACGGGCCCCAGTGATGATTTCTCCCGTCCGGGACGAATGTGGTGGTCCGTGCCCGAGGGCGAGGACTCCTTCACCACCTGGAAGGAGACGACCACCGTGTACCACGAGGGCGTTCCTGGCCACCATCTGCAGATCGCGACGGCGACCTACCAGCGCGCACTGCTCAACCCGTGGCGCCGCAACGCCATCTGGGTCTCCGGCCAGGGCGAGGGCTGGGCACTCTACGCCGAGCGCCTCATGCAGGAACTCGGGTTCCTCGCCGATCCGGGCGACCGCCTCGGCATGCTCGACGCCCAGCGGATGCGCGCGGCCCGCGTCGTCTTCGACATCGGAGTCCACCTCGAGCTCGAGATCCCCGAGCGCTGGGGTGAGGGCACCTGGACGCCGGAAAAGGGCTACGGCTTCCTGAAGCGGAACATCGCCATCAGCGAGGGCCAGCTCAACTTCGAGTACAACCGCTACCTCGGCTGGCCGGGACAGGCCCCGTCCTACAAGATCGGCCAGCGGCTCTGGGAGCAGATCCGCGACGAGGTCCGGGCCAGCGAGGGCGGGAGCTTCGACCTGCGAGATTTCCACACACGGGCCCTCAACCTCGGGTCGGTGGGTCTCGACACGCTGCGTCGGGCACTGGTGTCCTGACGGAGTCGTTCGGTGCAGGCGGTCCGGGAAGAAATTTCCGCCCGCCTGCACCCGACGGCGCTATCCGAATATGTACGGCCGTCGGCGATTGCCTAACGATTCGGTGTACCTCTAACGATTCAGTGCCGTTCAGCACGACGGCGGCGCTTTTCCTTGCACGCCGGAGCAGTATGAAAGCACCTATCCGTTCCAACAAGGTGGTGCGCTATGAACAAAACGCGCATGACGGGGAAACTCTCCGCCACACTCGCCGCCCTCGCCCTCACCGCAGGCCTCGGCCTCGCGGGGGGACCACCGGCATCCGCCGCCTATTGCGGCATCACGTGGGGTTCGTTGGCGAAAGCCGCCTACACCCCTACCTACTCCGGTTCCATCACCAACGTCCGGTCCGGCCAGCATCCTTGCTTCGATCGCCTCGTCATCGATGTCAACGGTCGTGTCTCCGGGTACACCGTGAGGTACGTCGATAATTACAACCCGTATGGTTCCCCGCACTCGATTCCTCTACGCGGTGGGGCGCGTCTCTCCGTGACAGTCAACGCTCCCGCCTACAACTACGCGGGTAGTGCGACGTACATGCCCGCCAATAGCCGCGAACTCGTGAACGTTGCAGGCTACTCCACCTTCCGGCAAGTCGTGAAGGCTGGAAGTTTCGAAGGCTATACGGATTTCGGAATCGGGGTGCGGGGGCGGCTTCCAGTCCGCGTCTTCGTGGTACCCGGTCCCGGTAATGGGTCGAGGGTGGTGGTCGACGTCGCACACAGCTGGTGACAGATCCCTGCCGGTCCCATCCCGAAGTGGTGACGGGACCGGGCAGGTCCAACCGGCCCGCCGGAATTGCGCCGGCGGACCGGCGCCTGCCTAGGCTGGAGCATGACCCTCCGCCTGATCCTCGCTTCGAAATCCCCCGCCCGCACCAAGCTCCTGACGGAAGCCGGCATCCGCCACTCGGTACTGGTGTCCGACGTCGACGAACCCGCCGTCGTCGCCTCCTACGGCGAACTCGACGCGCACGACACCTCCCTCCTTCTGGCCCGCGCCAAGGCCGAGGCCGTCGCCGCCCTGGAGGAAACCGACGGTGCACTCGTCATCGGCTGCGACTCCGTCTTCGAGTTCGACGGCGAGGCGCACGGCAAGCCCTACGAATCTGCGGTGGCGATCGAACGGATCCGCCGCATGCGGGGTCGCTCCGGCGTCCTGCACACGGGCCACTGGCTCGTGGACACCCGCGACGGCGGATCCGGCGCCACCATCGGCGCAGTCTCGTCCGCGACCGTGTATTTCGGAGCCATGTCCGACGCCGAGGTCGAGGCCTACGTCGCGAGCGGTGAACCCCTGCACTGCGCGGGATCCTTCACCATCGATGGACTCGGCGGCGCCTTCATCGACCGCGTGGACGGCGATCCGCATGCCGTCGTCGGGCTCAGCATCTCCATGCTGCGCGGCCTCCTGCAGTCGGCCGGGGTCTCCGTCACGGACTTCTGGGCGCCGGCGCCAGCGTTGTAGGTTACCTACAAAGGATCGCCCTCCAACACTCCCCTCCAGCACGATTCATGCGCGGAAGCTCCAAAAGCGGGTTAGGCTCCGAACTGAGAAGAAGGAGTCCAACGCCCCATGAGCCAGTCCCCCCTTGCCCCGTCCGAATCCTCCGTCCGCAGCAACGGCACCGCGCGGCAGCACCGCCCGGTGACGAAGGTCCTGGTGGCGAACCGTGGGGAGATCGCCGTCCGGGTCATCCGTGCCGCCCGCGACGAGGGCATGGAGTCCGTCGCCGTGTACGCGGACCCGGACCGCGACGCGCTGCACGTGCGCATGGCCGACGAGGCCTTCGCGCTGGGTGGGGAGACGGCCGCCGACTCCTATCTGGTCATGGACCGCATCCTTGAGGCGGCACGGCGCAGCGGGGCAGACGCCATCCACCCCGGATACGGCTTCCTGTCCGAGAACGCCGAGTTCGCGCAGCGCGTCATCGATGCCGGCATCACCTGGATCGGCCCGTCCCCGGAGTCCATCTCACAGCTGGGCGACAAGGTGCAGGCACGCCACATCGCCGAGCGTGTCGGAGCGCCGCTCGTGCCCGGGACCAAGGATCCGGTGGAGTCCGTCCAGGAGGTCGTCGACTTCGCGGAGGAGTTCGGGCTACCCATCGCGATCAAGGCGGCCTTCGGTGGCGGCGGTCGTGGCATCAAGGTGGTCCGCAGCCACGAGGAGATCCCCGAACTGTTCGATTCGGCGGTGCGCGAGGCGACAGCGGCCTTCGGTCGCGGAGAGTGCTTCGTGGAGCGGTTCCTCGATGCTCCCCGCCACGTCGAGACGCAGTGCCTCGCCGACGCGCACGGGAACGTCGTCGTCGTCTCCACCCGCGACTGCTCGCTGCAGCGCCGCAACCAGAAACTCGTCGAGGAAGCGCCCGCCCCCTTCCTCTCGGACGAGCAGAACACACGGCTCTACGAGGCCTCCAAGGCGATCCTCCGCGAGGCGGGCTACCAGGGCGCCGGCACCTGCGAGTTCCTCGTGGGCCAGGACGGCACCATCTCGTTCCTGGAGGTCAACACGCGCCTCCAGGTGGAGCACCCCGTCTCCGAGGAAGTCACGGGCCTGGACCTCGTCCGCGAGCAGTTCCGCATCGCCCGGGGTGAAGAACTGGGCTACGGCGACCCCGAAGTGCGGGGACACTCCTTCGAGTTCCGCATCAACGGGGAGGACGCCGGGCGCGGATTCATGCCGGCGCCGGGGACCGTGCAGACCCTCAAGCTCCCCACCGGCCCGGGGATCCGGGTGGACTCCGGCGTCGAGGCCGGCGAGGTCGTCGGTGGAAACTTCGACTCCATGCTCGCCAAGCTCATCGTCAGCGGCGCCACCAGGGAGCAGGCCCTTCAGCGGGCCCGCCGGGCCCTCGCCGAGATGGTGATCGACGGCATGCCCACCGTGCTCCCGTTCCACGCGGCCGTCGTCGCGGACCCTGCCTTCGCTCCGGTCGAGGGGCCGTTCTCGATCCACACGCGCTGGATCGAGACGGAGTTCTCCAACACGATCGAGCCCTGGAAGGGTGCGGCGGACCCGACGTCGGACGACGAGTCCCGCCACCGCGTCACCGTCGAGGTCGGCGGGCGCCGCCTCGAGGTGGTCCTGCCTGCGGGCCTGGGTGCGGCGCCGAACGGCAAGGCCAGCGCGCCGGCCAAGTCGAAGAAGTCCTCCCGGGCACGTGCCGGCAAGGCCACCGTGAGTGGCGACGAACTGACCTCTCCCATGCAGGGCACGATCGTCAAGGTCGCAGCATCCGACGGCGACGCCGTGGCGGAGGGAGACCTCATCGTGGTCCTCGAAGCCATGAAGATGGAGCAGCCCCTGACGGCCCACAAGTCCGGGACACTGGCGGGCCTCACGGCCGCTCCGGGTGACACGGTCTCAGCCGGCTCCGTCATCGCCACGATCCGGGACTAGCAGGTCTCGGGAGGGGCTCCGGGGCAGGGCGCTACTTGTCCTTCCCGCCGCTGCCCTTGCCCTTGTCCCGCGCTTCTTCTGCCGCCTTCTGAGCGGCCTCCCGCTGTTTCCCTGCCCTGTCGCGTGCTTCTTCCGCTGCCTTCTGAGCGGCTTCCCGCTGTTCCCCTGCCTGGTCGCCCACCTCGTCGCCGCCGTTTCCAGGGGCCGCGGCGTCCTCCTCGGAGGCGCCCGTTCCGGTATCGCCGCTGTCGTCGGAGGCGTCGCCATCGGGCGCCGGAGCAGGTGCGGGCTCCACCGGCGCCGGAGAGGTCTCCGCGGGCTGAGGCGCTGGATCGGCCGGTGGACCGGCTGGCGCTGGCGTCTCCACGGCAGGCGTTTCCTCGGCCGGCACCTCCTCCGCAGGCGTTTCCTCGGCCGGCGCGTCATCGGACGGCACGGCGCTCGGAGTCACCTCACCGGACGGTGGATCTCCGACGGGAGCCTGTGCGGCTTCCAGCGACGCGATCACGGCGTCGATGCGCATGCCGATGAGCGTGGCCCGGTCTTCCGAGACGCTGCCCGCCGCCCGGGCGCTGTCGACCTCCGCCTTCAGCCTCTGCGCGAGCGCGACAGCTCCGGCGGAGTCCCCTGCGGCAGCGGTCGAGGCGATGGTCCTCACCTCGGCCTGGAAATCCCCGGCCGTGGCGGCGTTGATGGCCTCCCCACCGCATCCGGTCAGCAGGAGTCCGGCTGCGACCAGGAGCGGCAGCCTCACCCTGAGTGCTGTCGTCATCGCTTCACGCTTTCGTAGAGTTCCTGCAGTTTCTCCCCCGGTTCGCCGGAGACGGCAGGTAGGGGCTCGACGGCGGGTGCGGCATCCCGCACCGGCGCTGTGAAGGCCCACAGTGCTGCAGCCACCAGGGCCAGCACGAGGACCGAGACGAGCCACGGGAGCACGTGGCGGCGGCGCCGTGCGGAAGGCTTCCCGGGCGCAGCCGGCCGGGCCGTCCGGACCGGAGACTCGGATGCCGTCGGGCCGTCGAGCGGGGAAGGCCCCGCATCCTGCTTCACGGCAGGCTGGAGGCTGCTCGTCGCTGCACCACCGGCGTGACCAGGTCCCCGAACCGGCGTTCCGCCAGGACGGGCGTTCGACGTCGTGCCCGCCGCGCCATCGAGGTGGGAAGTCGCTGTAACAGTGGCAACGGCGGTATCGACGTCGGAGGGACCTGCCGCATGCGCCACCGGACGCGTCGCATCGACCGCCTGCGTGAGCCTCGATGTGTCCGGCCCTCCGTCTCCCGGTTCCGGGGAGTGCAGCGGCCCGGGACCGGCGGGCAGGGAGATCGCCTGGGTCGGCGGGACGGCGGACGGCAGCACGGTCGTCCGGGGGTCGACGCGCTGCTGCGGGCCCATCGCTACCAGGGCGTCCACCACGTCCGCCGCGTCCGGGCGGTCCGCCGGATCTCCCAGGGTCATGGACACCAGCAGCGCGGACAGTGCGGGACCTGCCACGTGCGGGATGGAGGGGCTACGGTGCAGGCGCGCGAGGGCGCTCTCGACCCCTGTGCCGGGGAAGGGACGCTCCCCGGTCAGGGCTTCGATCATCACGAGCCCGAGTGAGTAGATGTCCGACGGCTGCCCCACGCCGTCGCCGCGGGCCTGCTCGGGACTGAAGTACGCGGCGCTGCCGATGACCTGGCCGGTCGCCGTCATGCGTCCGCCGTCGAAGAACCGGGCGATGCCGAAGTCGGTGAGGAGGTAGCCGAAGTAGCCGCTGTGCGGATCCGTCCGCCGGGTCAGGATGTTCGACGGCTTGATGTCGCGGTGCACGATGCCGCGGCTGTGGATGTACTGGAGCGTGCGGGCGAGATCCAGCGCCATGAGCCGGACATCCTCGCACCCGAGCAGTCCCCTGGTCCGCAACAGAACTCCGAGGTCCGGACCGTTGACCAGTTCCATCACCAGATAGGCGTTGTCGCCGGTCTCTTCGCCGGTGTCCATGTCGAGGACCCGCACCAGGCCCGGGTGGTCGAGCCCCGCGAGCAGTCGTGCCTCGGCCGATCCCCGCTCGAGTCCGTCGGCGGTGCCGGGCCGGAAGAGCTTGAGGGCGACGTCCCGCTGCAACCGTGTGTCACGGGCCCGGAAGACCTCGGCCATGCCGCCCGTCCCGACACGCTCCTCCAGTGCGTACCGCCCGGCCAGCGCCTGCTTCTCCATATCGTCCACTTCCGCTGTCCTGTCACCCGGCTTCGGGCACACCTGTTCCGCGCACCGCCGCGGATGTGATAAGCCTGCTGTGCTTCAAGTGTACGGGTGGCACCGCGAGAGGACGCAAGCAGGAGTCCCGAGACGACGACGGCGCCGCACCCGGGTGGGGTACGACGCCGTCGCGTGGACGCGTGCAGAGATCAGGCGACGTTGTTCTCGTAGTCGTGGTCGCGTGTCTCGCGCGAGATGAAGAGCGCGATGAACGTCAGGACGGCCGCCACGCTCAGGTAGGCACCGACCAGCACCGTACTTCCACCCGCGGCCTGCCAGAGCGCGACCGCGATGAAGGAGGCGGGCGCGGCGCCGATCATGCTCGACACGTTGTAGGCCACAGCCGACCCCGTGTAGCGGACGTTCGCCGGGAACAGTTCGGGCAGCACCGCGGCCATCGGACCGAAGGTGAGGCCCATGAGCGTGAAGCCGACGATCAGGAGGATCATGGCGCCGACCGTTCCTGCCCCGAAGAGCGGAGCCCACAGCAGACCGAAGACGGCGATGCCCACGGTGGTGGCGAGGAGCATCTTGCGCCGGCCGAAACGCTCGGCGAGCGGTCCCGACACGAGGGTGAAGATCCCGAAGAAGACGACACCGATGATCAGCATCCACAGGAAGTCGGTGCGCGCCATGCCCAGGCCGGGGACGAACGCTGCAGCCTGCGCCTCGGTGAACTCCTTGCCGGCAGCTGCCGCGCGGGCCTGCGCCTGCTCGACGCTCGACGGCGCCGTCCCGTAGGTCAGGGTGAAGGCGGTCATGAAGTAGAAGAGCACGTAGGTCGCGAACATGATGAACGTGCCGAGGATCAGTGCGCGCCAGTGGCGACGGAACGTGGTGCCGAGCGGCACCTTCACGACCTTGCCCTCGTTCTGGACCTTCTGGAAGGAGGCGCTCTCGATCAGCTTCAGCCGTACGTACAGACCGATGACCACCATCACGGCGCTCAGCAGGAACGGCACACGCCAGCCCCACTCCAGGAACTGCTCCGGGGTCAGCGTGGTACTCAGCAGCACGAACAGCAGGTTGGCCAGGATGAACCCGATCGGAGCTCCGAGCTGCGGGAACGTCCCGTAGATGGCGCGCCTGCCCTCGGGGGCGTTCTCCGTGGCCAGCAGGGCGGCGCCGCTCCACTCACCACCCAGCGCGAGTCCCTGGAGGAAACGCAGCACGACGAGCAGCAGGGGCGCGAGGAGCACCCACCCCTCGGTGGTGGCGGACGGAAGCAGGCCGATGAGGAACGTGGCGATACCCATGGTCAGCAGCGAAGCCACGAGGGTGGCCTTGCGGCCGATCTTGTCGCCGAAGTGACCGAAGATGATGGATCCGAGCGGGCGGGCGACGAAGGCCACGCCGAAGACGGCGAAGGAGCTGAGCAGCTGGTTCGCAGAGGTCTGGTTGGGGAAGAACAACGCGGGGAACACCAGTACGGCGGCTGTGGCGTAGATGTAGAAGTCGTAGAACTCGATCGTCGTGCCGATGAGGCTGGCGAAGATCACCTTGCCCCGCGAGTTCAGCGGTTTGGTGGTTCCGCTGGCACCAGCGGACGTGGAGGAGGTCATGGGTCGGCTTTCTCGGACGAGGCGCGACCACCAGGTGCACGAGGGCCCCTGCAGCACGGCGCCCGTGCTTCAGTTTGAACCCCAATATCAGATCACCGGCGTCCACTGGGTGGATAAGCGTGTCCACCATGTGGACGCCGGTAACGGCATCCGGCACCGTTTCGGGTGCCGGCGAAAGCGCTAGATGTGCACGTGCAGGCGCCGCGCCGCCTCCGAGATGGACCCGGTCAGCGACGGGTACACGGTGAACGTGTTGGCGACGTCGTCCACGTGCAGTTTCTTGGTCACGGCGAGCGCGAGCGGGAAGATCAGCTCGGACGCGCGCGGCCCGACGACGACGCCGCCGATCACGGTGCCGGAGCCCTTGCGCGAGATCACCTTCACGAAGCCGTCCTTGACGTTCATCATCTTCGCGCGGGCATTGGTGTGCAGGGAGAGCTTGACGACGTCGCCCTGGTACCGCCCGGACTCGATGTCCTCCTCCGTCACGCCGACCGTGGCGATCTCCGGGGAGGTGAAGATGTTCGAGGCGACCTGCTTGAGCTTGATGGGGCTGACCGAATCGCCCATGAGGTGGGCGATGGCGATCCTGCCCTGCATCGCCGCGACCGAGGCGAGGGCGAAGACGCCCGTGCAGTCCCCCGCCGCGTAGACGTTCGGGGCCGTGGTGCGGGAGACGCCGTCGACGCGGATGTGGCCGGACTCGTTGACGGCGACACCTGCTTCCTCGAGGCCGATGTCCGCGGTGTTCGGGACGGCGCCGACCGCGACGAGGCAGTGGGTGCCCTCGACGGTCCGTCCGTCCGCCAGGTGGACGATCACGCCGTCGTCCGTGCGGTCGACGGCCTGGGCACGCGACTGCGAGAGGACCGTCATGCCGCGGTCCTTGAACACGCCCTCGAGCACCTCGGCGGCGTCGGCGTCCTCGCCGGGCAGCACACGGTCGCGGCTGGAGATCAGCGTGACCTTGGACCCGAGCCCGTTGTAGGCACTCGCGAACTCCGCGCCGGTGACACCGGAGCCGACGACGATCAGGTGCTCGGGGATCTGGCGGAGGTTGTAGAGCTGCGTCCAGTTGAAGATGCGCTCGCCGTCGGGCATCGCGCTGGGCAGTTCGCGCGGCGTCGAACCAACCGCGAGGAGGACGGCGTCGGCCTCGACGATCGTGGTCTCGCCGTCGGACTCGACCTCGAGCCGGTGGTTGTCCAGGAGCTTCCCGGTACCGATGATGACGCGGACGCCGAGGCGTTCGAGGGTGGCGCGGATGTCCGAGGACTGCTCCACGGCGAGCTTCAGCAGCCGCTGGTTGACCTTGTCCAGGTCCGCGAAGACCCTGCTGTCCGCGGAGAAGTGGACACCCAGCCCGCTCGCGTCGGTGAAGCGTGTCATGGTGTCCGCCGTGGCGATGAGGGTCTTGGACGGCACGACGTCCGTGAGGACCGCCGATCCGCCGAGGCCCTGCCGTTCGACGACGGTCACCTTCGCACCGAGCGAGGCCGCCACCAGTGCCGCTTCGTAGCCGCCGGGGCCCCCGCCCAGGATCGCCAGGCGCAATGAACTGAAATCGAGTTGGTTGGTCACGATTTGATTATCGCCCATGCCACTGACACGCCGTAACGACCGTAGGCCCGCGGCTGCGCGGCGCGGAAGGGCGCCATGCCCGGTGCCGGGCCCCGTACGCAGAGGGTAAGTTGAACCGGTGACTTCCGATCCTTTTGACCTGGCCCGCGACGCTGCCGACCATATCGCCCGCGCTACCGGCATCGACCGGCACGACACCGCCCTCGTTCTCGGCTCCGGCTGGGGCGAGGCGGCCGAGCTGATCGGCGAGACGACGCATACCCTCGACGCCGCCGACATCCCCGGGTTCTCGGCCCCCGCCGTCGTCGGCCACACCGGCACCGTCCGTTCCATCCGAACGGCGAACGGCAAGCGCGCCCTCGTGCTCGGTGCCCGGACGCACTTCTACGAAGGCAAGGGAGTGCGGGCCGTGGTGCACGGCGTGCGGACGGCAGCGGCCGCCGGCGCGACGACCATGATCCTCACCAACGGGTGCGGTGGCCTGCAGGAACACTGGCAGCCCGGCACCCCGGTCCTCATCAGCGACCACATCAACCTCACGGCGTCCTCGCCGCTGGAAGGGGCGACCTTCGTCGACCTGACCGACCTCTACTCCTCACGCCTGCGCAGCCTCGCACGCAGCGTGGACCCGACACTCGACGAGGGCGTCTACGCACAGTTCACCGGCCCGCACTACGAGACCCCGGCCGAGGTGCAGTACGCGAAGCGCATCGGTGCCGACCTCGTCGGCATGTCCACCGCCCTCGAGGCCATCGCCGCCCGGCACGCGGGCATGGAGGTCTTCGGCATCTCGCTGGTGACCAACCTGGCGGCCGGCATCAGCCCGGTGCCCCTCAGCCACACCGAGGTCCTCGAGGCGGGGCATGCCGCAGGACCGCGCATCTCGCGCCTGCTCGCAGACATCGTGGCCACGATCTAGCCACCATCCGACCCCGGCTCCTCCGCACCGCCGGACCTCCAGCAGGCATGCCCGGCGACCGCCGGACACCCACCGCCGATCCACGTAAGGGACACGCATGACCACCTCTGAACTGGACACCCTCCTCTCCACCGCCGACTCGTGGGCGGCCGCGGATCCGGACCCGCAGACGGCGGAGGAACTCCGCGCGCTCGTGGGATCCGTCCGGGCTCGGAACGGGTCGGCCGCCGTCTCCGAGCAGGAACTGCGGGACCGCTTCTCCGGGCCGCTCGCCTTCGGCACCGCTGGCCTGCGCGCTGCCCTGGGCGCAGGCCCCAACCGGATGAACCGCGTGGTGGTGCGCCGCGCCGCTGCCGGTGTCGCCGCCCACGCGTTGGACCTCGCCGCCGGTGCCTACGCACCCCGCGCCGTCGTCGGGTTCGATGCCCGCCACAACTCCCGGATCTTCGCCGAGGAGACCGCCGCGATCTTCACCGCGGCCGGCATCGAGACCTTCCTGATGCCGCGCGAACTCCCCACCCCGGTGCTGGCCTACGCGATCCGCGCCCTGGAGTGCGAGGTGGGCATCATGGTCACGGCCAGCCACAACCCGCCGCAGGACAACGGATACAAGGTGTACCTGGGCGGGCGTGCCGTGGAGGAGGATGCGCGCGGTGTCCAGATCGTCGCCCCGCATGACGCCGGCATCGCCGCCCGGATCGACGAGGTCGGCGCCATCGAGAGCGTCGGGCTCGCGTCCGCGGGCTGGACGGTGCTGCCCGAGAGCGTCGAGGCGGACTACTTAGCCTCCGTCTCGGCCCTCGCCGACCCGGCCATCACGGCCCGTGACCTCCGGATCGTCCTCACTCCCCTGCACGGCGTCGGCGGGCGGACGGCGCAGGCCGTGCTGGCTGCCGCCGGATTCTCCGACGTCACCGTCGTCGAACGGCAGGCCGATCCCGATCCCGACTTCCCGACCGTCGCCTTCCCCAACCCGGAGGAGCCGGGGGCGCTGGACCTCGCCCTGGAGACCGCCGCACAGGTGGACGCCGACCTCGTGATCGCCAACGACCCCGACGCCGACCGTGTGGCACTCGCGGCACGCGAGCCGTCCACCGGCGCGTGGCGCATGCTGCGCGGCGACGAGGTGGGGACACTGCTCGGCCTGCACCTGGCGGCGCGCCTCACGGCGGACGCACGTGACGGGGTTGCCCGGGACGGAGCCGCGGGGCACCCTGCCCGCCGCAGCGTGTTCGCGAACTCGATCGTGTCCTCCCGCCTCCTCGGGCGCATCGCCGGGATGTCCGGGATCGACCACGCCCAGACCCTGACGGGCTTCAAGTGGATCGCCCGCGTCCACGACCTCTCCTTCGGCTACGAGGAGGCCCTGGGCTACTGCGTGGCACCCGAACTCGTGCGGGACAAGGACGGGATCTCAGCAGGGCTGCTGCTGGCGGAACTGGCCGCCGCGACGAAGGCGGCCGGCCGCACGCTCTTCGACCTGCTGGATGACGCCTTCCTCGTCCACGGCTTGCACGCCTCCGACCAGCTCTCCGTCCGCGTGGGGAGCCTCGGCCTGCTGGGCGCCATGATGAACCGGCTTCGGGAGAACCCGCCGTCGTCCTTCGCCGGCTCGCCGGTGAGCGTCGCGGAGGACCTCGCCCAGGGGTCGGCGCACCTGCCGCCCACGGACGGGCTGCTGTATCTGACGCACGACGAGACGCGCGTCATCATCCGGCCTAGCGGCACCGAGCCGAAGCTCAAGTGCTACCTGGAGGTCGTGGAGCCCGTCGGGTCCACGGCGGAGCTCGAGGACGCCAAGACCGCGGCCCGTACGCGCCTCGACGCGGTCAAGCGCGACGTCGGGGAGGCGCTCGGCCTCTGAGCGCCGGTCCGGCGGCGTGGGCGCGACGTGTAGCGGATAATGGGCCTGTGGAACCCGCAGGATGCCGGGTGGGAGGTGCACGATAAGGGGTTCTTGCGAGATCTTCGCCCGAGGCGGGGCTGCCCGCGAGGTGTCCTGACGCCGTAACCCGGGTCGCGGCCGGGCTCGCAAGTGTCCTGGAGTGCCGCGAACGACGCTGTTCTTGCGGAAGGCAAGCGCCGCCTGATCGATGCCCCGACTATGTTCGATGGGGTGTCCGCGATTGGCGTGGATGAGCACGTCTGGCGGCATACTCGCAAGGGCGACAAGTACGTGAGAGTGATCATTGATCTGACCCCGATCCGCGAAAAGAAGGGCCCGGCACGGCAGCTGGACATGGTCGAGGGACACTCCAACATGGAACTTACGGGCACCGCGGTCGTTCCAGGGACCCGCTCTACCGGGCCCGACGGACCCTGCACACCGGCGCGGACCTGCTGACGGAGAAACAGAACGCGTCTGGGCCGGACCCTGAAACAACGCGCCGCGGACGTGCTCGCGTTCTTCGACCACTACGCCACGCCGCCGGCCTCACCTTGGCTCAAGCCGCCACCGACCTCGGCTGTCCCCGAACTCGCTGTCCTACCTCGAACGAAGACAACGAGCCAACCGCGACGCACTCACCACCTATCGGGACTAATTCACGCCGCGTGACCAATATAGGAGCATCCCTCAAAAACGATGAGCCCCTTAAGACGGCGCCCTTGAGAACTGTGGCTTCGTAGCCCTCCTCGATATGCGCCACGATCTCACCGGTAACAAGCCCACGGGCGGACAAGGGAAGCAAAACCTGCTCGATGATGCCAGTGTCATCAGCTTGCTTCGTCGACGGTACCGCCGGTTCAAGAACCGATTGCCACGCAGGGAATAGAAGAACAGCCCGATTGCTGCCATTCCTGGCAGGAATGGCAGCGATCGGCAGATTGGGTAGGGACTGCCGTTTAGGGCCGTAATAGAATCGTTATGACGAATGCGGTCCGCAACCACAGGGCCCATTGACTCCCCTCCTTGAAGTCACAAAAGTGATAGCACTGAGCTTCGCCCGTTCCGCGGGGGAGTCCGGTCGCCGCTGGTAACGCTCCTTACTTCATAAGGAAACACTCGCATCTTTCATGGTCGCACCAGCGACTGCAGGGGTTTCGGCTCCTGACTGGTCGGCCTGATCGATCCTCAAAAAGGAGAAGTATGAGTAAGTCATACCGTCGGAGGGCCGCATCGGCAGCGCTTGCAACGCTAACCAGCATCGTCCTGGCTTCCAGCATGACGACGCCCGCCTCAGCAGTAGAGGGGTCAGCGCAGGGGGAACCAACCGCGCAGGGCCTCGGTTCGCAGGTTCCGCCCGAGGTCAAGGTCTCGCAGGACCTGCGCACCAGGACAGGGCAGGTGTCGGTGTTCGTCCAGTTCGAAGGTGCAGGAGCTTTTGAGCGGACGCAGCCGCAGAGTGTCCGGTCGGGTCTGGCCGCTCCGGTAAGGAAAGTCGCCGAGGTCCAGAACATCCGCGGGGAAATCGAGGCGAAGGCAGAGGACGTGGCAGCCGAGGCGTCGGCCACCAGTCTCTACACCACCACCAACACGATCCCGGGCGTGGCCATGACAGGCGACGCGGAGCAGATCCGCGCCCTGGCTGCGCGCCCGGACGTGAAGAAAATTACGGGCATCGTTCCCAAGACGCTTGATAACAAGGGCGGCGTTATCGACACCCGCGCCCTGGAATCCTGGGTGCAGAGGGATCAGACTGGCGACGGCGTCACCATCGCCGTCCTCGACACCGGCCTGGACTATACGCACGCCGGCTTCGGAGGGCCCGGCACGATCGAGGCCTTCAATACTGCCAAGGCCTCTGCCACCATTCCGGAGGAGAGCTTGGGCCTGTACGACCCGGCCAAGTTCATCGGCGGCTTCGACCTTGTGGGCGACGCCTACGACCCAGACCCGGCCTCCGATACCTACAGTCCCGTTCCTGTACCCGACGCCAACCCCCTCGACTGCCAAGGCCATGGTTCCCACGTAGCCGGCACCGCCGCCGGCTACGGCGTGAACGCGGATGGAAGCACCTTCAAGGGCGACTACACCAGCCTGACCGCCGCGGAGGTCAACGCCATGCGCATCGGACCCGGTAGCGCACCGAAGGCCGGACTGGTCAGCCTTCGCGTCTTCGGGTGTGAAGGCACAAGCGAGGTCGTGGGTCTGGCCCTCGACTATGTGCTCGATCCCAACCGCGACGGCGACTTCTCCGATCGCGCCAACGTGGTCAACATGTCACTCGGTTCAGACTTCCCCGCATATGATGATCCGGAAATCGACATCGTCAACAGCCTCACCGCGCAGGGCGTCCTCTCCGTCGTTTCCTCCGGCAACGGCGGTGATGTCTTCGACAATGGAGGATCCCCAGGCAGCGCAGCATCAGCGCTGACCGTCGCGAATTCCGTCGGATCCCAGGTGACCCTGGACGGCATCGACGTCCTCGCCCCGGCGGACGTCGCGGGTCGGGCAGCCGGCCAATACAGCGCCAACTTCGATTACACCTCCGCCACCGAGGAGCAGTTGACGGGCGAGGTCGTGGTGGGCCCTGCGGCCAACCGCTTCGGCTGCAACCCTTTCGAGGCCGGCTCCTTGGAAGGCAAGTGGGTCTGGCTTCAGTGGGAGGAAAACGGCGCGTTCCCCTGTGGTTCCGGCGTTCGTTTCAACAACGCGGAGGCCGCAGGCGCGGAAGGCGTCATACTTGACTCTCCTCGTTCGGTTTTCGAGGCCGGCATCGCCGGAAACGCGACCATCCCTGGCGTCCAGTTCAACGCGCGGTTCTCCCAGAGCCTTCGCGCGGCTGCGGAAGACGGAACACTGCAGGTCCGCCTCGATCCCGACCTGCAAGGCACCGCAGTGGGCGCCTCCGACGCCCTCGACACGCTGAGCCCCAGCTCCTCGCGTGGCGTCCACGGCTCCAACGGGGTGGTCAAGCCCGACGTCGCCGCCCCCGGCACGTCCATCGGCTCGGTCCAGTCCGGCTCCGGCACCCTGGCGTCCGCGCAGACCGGCACATCGATGGCCGCCCCTCGCGTAGCCGGCATCGCCGCGCTCCTGGTCGGAGCGACGGACTACAACCCGTACCAGATCAAGAGCGTCATCATGAACACCGCGACGCACGACATCCTCACAGCAGACGGCGTCATCCACGCTCCCAACCGCACCGGTTCAGGCCGCGTCGACGCACTCAATGCCCTAGATGCCCGGTCGCTTGCCTACGCCACCGCGGATCCGGCGCTGACCACGGTCAGTTTCGGTGTCCTCGAGCTCGCAGCGGACCCAGTGTCCCTGACCAGGCAGATCACCGTGGAAAACCGCTCCGACACCGTCGTGGCCTACACGGCCGAATACCTCGAAGCAACAGCAATGCCCGGCGTAGAGATCTCGGTCACCGCGACCGGCACTAGCTCAGCTACGGCCGACGTGCCAGCCAACGGTAGAGCAACCTTCGACGTCGTCCTGTCCATCGCTGATCCCACCGCCCTGGCCAAGAGCATCGACCCTGCCGCCGAAAGGTTCCAGCAGGAAGTTCCACGCCAATACATCGCAGACGCTTCCGGGCGTGTGCAGTTCACCAGTACGACCGCTTCGACTCTCCGGGTACCGGTCCACGCCGCTCCGAAGCCGACCGCGGACCTCACCGCCGGCACGAACATCCCGTTCGACACCCCGTCGGACCTTGAAAGCGATCTCACCTTCACGGGCCGCGGCCTTCTGCAAGGCGGGGAGGATTCGCTGTACGCGTCGATCGCATCGCCGTTCGTCCTCGGCACCGAGAGTGCTCGTAGGGAATCACTGGCACTGGAGTCGCTGTACGCACTCGACTTGAAGTCGGTCGGTGCATCCTCGACCGTCCCCGGACTGGTGAAGGCCGGCGGGGACCCCCTCGCCGGTTACCTGTCCTTCGGTATCAGCACGTGGGCGAACTGGAACACGCTCTCGAGCGCGCCCCAGATCCAGATCGAAATCGACGCGGACAACAATGACGAAGCCGACTTCATCGCCGCTACCGGCCGCGCGGAAGAACTGGATCTGGTCCTCGTCAACCTCTACGCCGTGAGCGACGACGGAACGATCAGCGCAGAACCCGTGGACGGCGGCATTGCCAACAATGTGTTCGGAGACGTCGACACCAACCTGCTCGATACGAACGTCGTGACCCTGCCGCTGCCCGTGGCCAAAATGGGCCTCAACCTTGCAGCAGGCGCCGACATCTCGTACCGCGTCAGCACATCGAGCCAGTACAGCGTTGACGCCGAAGGCCAGAACGTGCCCGTGGACACCACGGACTGGATCGACTTCAGCGTTTCCGAACCTGCCTTCTGGTTCGAGGGGGATTCTGCCGACACCAGCTTCATCGTTACGGACGGATCCTCGCTCCGTGTCCACCGCACTGCCGGCAACACGACCAGCAAGGGCCTCTTCCTGCACCACCACAACGCCTCCGGTGCGCGCGACGAGGTCCTTGCGATCCAGCAGGGCCGGCTTCGCTTCCCGGATACCGCAGGGAACCAGCACGAAGCCGCCATCAACTGGCTGGCCGACGCGGGACTGACCACCGGTTACCCGGACGGCACGTACCGTCCTCTCGGTTCGGTCAACCGTGACGCCATGGCTGCCTTCCTCTACCGCCTCGCGGGAGAGCCGGCATATGCGGCTCCATCGACGTCGCCCTTCAAGGACATCACCCCGAACACCAAGTTCTATAAGGAGATGTCCTGGCTTGCCGAAACCGGCATCACGACGGGTTACAGCGACGACACCTACCGTCCGCTCGCTCCCGTCAATCGTGACGCGATGGCCGCGTTCATGAATCGTTTCGCTGGGGAATTCTGCAACATCGCCGACGCGGGCAACTACACCAACCCGTCCACCGCGTCCTTCCGGGACGTGCCGGTCAATCTGCAGTTCGCCCGCGAGATCTCGTGGATGAAAGCCTCCGCCATCAGTACCGGCTGGGCGGACGGCACCTACCGTCCGGTGGCGCCTGTCGCTCGTGATGCGATGGCCGCGTTCATCCAGCGCCTCGACAGCTACGAAACCGATAACGGTGGTTGCAAGCCCTAAATCCTGCCACTAGCGCCATTCGTCACGTGCTCTGATAAGGGCCGTTCAGCTAGCTGAACGGCCTTTATCGGGCTCTTCACGAACGAGGGATGCTCCTATATTGGTCAAGCGGCGGCGGCTGGTTGGGCGGTGAGGGAGTCCCGATAGGTGGTGAGTGCCTTTGTGAGTTCCCAATTCGATAGGGCGTGCATGCGACATACTTCGGGGCGCTACCCTATGACACTGTAAGCGACAGGGCACCCCTGCGATGGCAACGGGTTGCCGGCGGGAATGCAACCACATCCACGCCGTTACTTCGTGGCACCCATTGCCACTGATCCACGCATTTTTGATGTCCCTCCACCACCGAGGAACGTGAATCCGTTGAGTTCTGCTCGGCAATTCCTCAGCGGTTACATCCCAAACGTGCCGTACATTTACCTTGGTCTTAGGTGGCGGAAAGCTACCAAATCAGCAATCGCAATCAAGGGGAACCTCATGTCCTTAACGCGTAGGACATCGTCCTTAACGTTCATCATCCTTCTAGTAATGAGCGCCTTGGTCTCCGCGCTGATCACGGCAGGCTCGGCGCAGGCGGCTTCGGATACGCGTGGGCCGGTGTTGGTGAGTTCTTCCGTCACTCCCACGACCCTGAACCTCGAGAGTGGACCGACGACCGCGACGATCACCGTTCATCTGGTTGATCAGACCGGCGTCCAAGCGCCCGTGCTCACGGTCAGCCACACCACCACCGACCAGAGCTTCGGATTCGGGCGCATGAACCTTGTCTCCGGGACTGTGCAGGACGGCATCTGGGAACGCTCCGTCACGATCCCTCAGGGCTCGGCAACAGGCCAGTGGGAAGTGACCCTCTACCCCCTGACCGACACCCTCGGCAACGAGTCCACCTTCTTCCAGACTCTCGCCACCCTCACCGTCACCGGCCCGGCTTCGGATACGCGTGGGCCGGTGTTGGTGAGTTCTTCCGTCACTCCCACGACCCTGAACCTCGAGAGTGGACCGACGACCGCGACGATCACCGTTCATCTGGTTGATCAGACCGGCGTCCAAGCGCCCGTGCTCACGGTCAGCCACACCACCACCGACCAGAGCTTCGGATTCGGGCGCATGAACCTTGTCTCCGGGACTGTGCAGGACGGCATCTGGGAACGCTCCGTCACGATCCCTCAGGGCTCGGCAACAGGCCAGTGGGAAGTGACCCTCTACCCCCTGACCGACACCCTCGGCAACGAGTCCACCTTCTTCCAGACTCTCGCCACCCTCACCGTCACCGGCCCGGCTTCGGATACGCGTGGGCCGGTGTTGGTGAGTTCTTCCGTCACTCCCACGACCCTGAACCTCGAGAGTGGACCGACGACCGCGACGATCACCGTTCATCTGGTTGATCAGACCGGCGTCCAAGCGCCCGTGCTCACGGTCAGCCACACCACCACCGACCAGAGCTTCGGATTCGGGCGCATGAACCTTGTCTCCGGGACTGTGCAGGACGGCATCTGGGAACGCTCCGTCACGATCCCTCAGGGCTCGGCAACAGGCCAGTGGGAAGTGACCCTCTACCCCCTGACCGACACCCTCGGCAACGAGTCCACCTTCTTCCAGACTCTCGCCACCCTCACCGTCACCAATACACCCACCCCCATCTCCGTGTCCCCAGCGGCTGTGGTGTTCACGGATGCGGACGGCACGAAGGACGACACCTACACGATCCCGGCCACCGAGGGCGTGGAGTACCTGGTCGGCGGGACCATGAAGGCCGCCGGCACCTACCCCGGCACCGGAACCGTCACGGTCACCGCCCGCGCGAAGGCCGACTATGTCCTCGCCTCCGGTACCACGGCGAGCTGGACGACCACCTTCAAGACCACCCCCATCTCCGTGTCCCCAGCGGCTGTGGTGTTCACGGATGCGGACGGCACGAAGGACGACACCTACACGATCCCGGCCACCGAGGGCGTGGAGTACCTGGTCGGCGGGACCATGAAGGCCGCCGGCACCTACCCCGGCACCGGAACCGTCACGGTCACCGCCCGCGCGAAGGCCGACTATGTCCTCGCCTCCGGTACCACGGCGAGCTGGACGACCACCTTCAAGACCACCCCCATCTCCGTGTCCCCAGCGGCTGTGGTGTTCACGGATGCGGACGGCACGAAGGACGACACCTACACGATCCCGGCCACCGAGGGCGTGGAGTACCTGGTCGGCGGGACCATGAAGGCCGCCGGCACCTACCCCGGCACCGGAACCGTCACGGTCACCGCCCGCGCGAAGGCCGACTATGTCCTCGCCTCCGGTACCACGGCGAGCTGGACGACCACCTTCAAGACCACCCCCATCTCCGTGTCCCCAGCGGCTGTGGTGTTCACGGATGCGGACGGCACGAAGGACGACACCTACACGATCCCGGCCACCGAGGGCGTGGAGTACCTGGTCGGCGGGACCATGAAGGCCGCCGGCACCTACCCCGGCACCGGAACCGTCACGGTCACCGCCCGCGCGAAGGCCGACTATGTCCTCGCCTCCGGTACCACGGCGAGCTGGACGACCACCTTCAAGACCACCCTGGCGCCGTACACACCCCCGGCCGTGTCACCGTTCGCGGACGTGGCCACGACCCAGTTGTTCTACAAGGAGATGTCCTGGCTCGCCGCGCAGGGCATCAGCACCGGATGGGCCGAACCCAACGGGACCCGCACCTACCGTGCCCTGCAACCGGTCAACCGGGATGCCATGGCCGCGTTCCTCTACCGCGCCGCCGGCTCCCCCGCCTACACGCCCCCGGCCGTGTCACCGTTCGCGGACGTGGCCACGACCCAGTTGTTCTACAAGGAGATGTCCTGGCTCGCCGCGCAGGGCATCAGCACCGGATGGGCCGAACCCAACGGGACCCGCACCTACCGTGCCCTGCAACCGGTCAACCGGGATGCCATGGCCGCGTTCCTCTACCGCGCCGCCGGCTCCCCCGCCTACACGCCCCCGGCCGTGTCACCGTTCGCGGACGTGGCCACAACCCAGTTGTTCTACAAGGAGATGTCCTGGCTCGCCGCCCAGGGCATCAGCACCGGATGGGCCGAACCCAACGGGACCCGCACCTACCGTGCCCTGCAACCAGTCAACCGGGACGCCATGGCCGCGTTCCTATACCGCGCCAACGGAAAACCCTGAAATCCGCTCTACCCTGGCGGGTCAGTGCAGCTGTCCACGCTCGGGTAGTGGGAACGAACCGCGGCCGTGCGCAGATCTGCGCACGGCCGCAGCCGTCCGCCGTGCTGGCCGTCATCACTCCCCGGGATGAGTGCGACCAGGAATACACCGAGTGGGTTTGGCCAATTGGCAAAGCCGCGACGAGCCCGCAAAGCTACGCGCAGAGGTCAGGCAGGACGGCGTCCAAGTCGTTGAGGTTAGGGCGCCGACGTTAGGACCTCGGAGGGCGCAGGCGGTCTTTGAACCGGCGGTATCGGCGGCGGAGCAAACTCACCAGGCTGGCGTCGCTTATGGCGGCCTCCAGGTGGCGGAGGGTTTCTTCTGTGCGGTGGGAGCGCGCCTGAAGGTCGCGGAGCAGTTCTTCGGAGTAGTTCATCCGGTGATGGAGTTGGTCCGTTTGCTCCTTACCGGCGCCGGCAAGATACAGCAGGGCACCCAGACCGTGAGTGGCTGCGTATTCGTGGAGGTGGCGTTCCCGAACGTACTTGTCGAAGTAGAGATGGTCGTTCTTCCCGGCGAGAAAGCTATTGCCGCTGTCGCCTTCGGTCCCGTGGCGGTGGTGCCAGAAGGCCAGCGGTTCGCCGTCGATGAAGCCGAGAGTGTGGTGTTGAAGGACACGTAACTGGAATTCCCAGTCACCGACCGCGCCGAGGCTTTCGTCGTAACCGCCGACCTCTGAATGGAGTTCCCGACGGTAGAGCAGGCCGATGGGGACGCACCGGTTGAAGCGGAGCGCATCGCTGAGCATGAGCTCCCGGATCTCGGGTGAAAAGGGGTCCCTGCCGGTCTCGATGATCCGGTCGTCCTCGATCCTCTCGTGAACTATCTCGGTGCGGACGCCCACGCCGGCATCAGACCTGGTGTTCAGGTAGTCCACCGTGCGGGAGAGGAAATCAGGGTGCCACGAGTCGTCGTCGTCGTGTATGGCCACGTACGTCGAGGTACTGGCAGCAATA